>DAIMHB010000178.1:0-5003 GCA_036723545.1 Beijerinckiaceae bacterium | reverse complement strand
ATTTACAGCGGCCCCGCGGGTATGTGCATCTGCTCCGGCGCATTGAATGCATTGCCGTTTTCATGAGCCTGAGCCCCCTGCTCCTGCATTTTTTTGATTTTTGCCGCAACAGCACAGGCATTTTGCGCAACACCGGCGGTTTTATTGCGACCATCGGTGGCATTCTTGATCACCTCATCTGAAATGCTGCACCAGTTTTTATTGGTGGTCATATAGGTGATGAGTTCGGATTCGACCGATACAAGCGCACGCAGATGCGGGCAGGCTGTGACCGGATCCAGCTTGCCTTTCAGCTTTTTGGTCATCGCGTTCAGGGTGTTGATTTCGCCCTGCCGCTTGGTCATGATTTTATTGAAGTCAGCCTGACAGGAGGCACCGGCTTGCGCATGGGCAGCCACAGGCAGAAAAAAACTGAAAGCGCCAAGGCTCAAAGCAACACCGGCAGACAATGCCCTATTTTGAAATGTCATCATAAAAGCTCCGTTATATTAACCTTTAGCGCGGAACAGGGTGCATTCGCAAGCCTGTCTGTTGTCTTATCGACATGGCGATGGTGTGACGGGAATATTTGCATCCGCGACATAATGGCTTAAAACACCGCGAGGAGTTCACCATGTCGCGTTCTGCCCCAATCTGCCGTTTGTTTGTTGATGCCCCCTTGCGGGCACAGGCCCTCATAGAGCTGGATAAAACTCAGGCCAATTATCTGTTCAATGTGCTCAGATTAAGCGCGGGGGCCACCATTTCTGTTTTTAACGGCCTTGAAGGCGAATGGCAGGCCCAGCTCGGCGGGCTGGCCAAGCGCGCGCCCGTGCTGCATATTCTGACCCATCTGCGGGCACAGACCCATGCTCGCGATCTTATTTATTATTTTGCGCCGCTTAAATCAGCGCGGCTGGACTATCTCATGCAAAAAGGCGTCGAAATGGGCGTGAGCGAGATGGTGCCTGTTCTCACCCGGCGCGTTCAGGCCACCCGCTTTAATGCCGAGCGCGCCCGCGCCAATATGATCGAGGCGGCAGAGCAATGCGAAATTCTGGCCCTGCCACAGCTAAGACCGGAGATCAAACTCGACACGCTGCTGGCCCATTGGCCAGACGACCGCACATTGATTTTCTGTGATGAATCTGCCGCGCAGAGCAGTCCTGTGGCCACATTGCAGAGCGTGACCCAGCGCGACAAACTGGCGGTTCTGATCGGCCCCGAAGGCGGATTTGACCCTGAGGAACGCAAGCTGATCACCGCCTTGCCACAGGCTGTGGCCTTATCCCTCGGGCCGCGCATTTTGCGCGCGGATACTGCCGCCGTGGCGGCTCTGGCGCTGGTGCAGGCTGTTCTGGGGGATCTGGCCTGAATTTTACCGGTTCATAGTTAAGGCGACATCATGTTCAAAACATATTTTATCATCATGATTTCACTGCTTGCGGCGCAGGGCGCACATAGCGCCGAGCTGCCCAACACCCAAAGCGGAAAGACATCCCCGCCGCAAAAGCTCATCGCCTGCCCCGAGGCAGGCGCCGGATATTTCCGCATGGCCGGTTCATCCACCTGTGTCAAAATAGGTGGATATGTCGAAATCGACACAGCCTCACATCGCGGGCAGATTTCGCACGGCGACCCTTCAAGCGATGATCAATAAGCGTAATCCGCAAAAATGCGATTGATATCTCCGGCCCAAACCGTTTGATATTGCTGCAATAAATGCTGCGCGGAGACCTCACCGCTCTCGATATAGCGCTCCAGAATATCCAGAAAACGGGTTTCATCGCGGCCCTGACTGTCCAGCCTACGGCGCGCGGCAAGTCCGGCGCGGGAGAGGGCCACAACCTGCGCGCCAAGGTCACGCAGAGACATTCCGTCAATTCTGGCCTGAAGGCCAAGACGCGGCACCTCGTCGCGCAAGGTCTGGCGTTGCTCTGCGCTCCATCCCTTGACCAGATCCCAGGCCGCATCCAGCGCATTCTGATCATAGAGCAGGCCTACAAACAAGGCAGGCAGCGCACATAGCCGCGAAGTGGGGCCGGCATCCGCACCGCGCATTTCCAGATAGCGCTTCAGCCGCACTTCCGGAAAAATAGTGGAGAGGTGATTGGCCCAGTCGGAAATGCGGGCGGTTTCGCCCGGTAGTTGCGGCAGTTTTCCGGCCAGCAGGTCGCGGAAACTGGCGCCCGCCACATCATGATAGGTATCGCCGCGTTTGACAAAATACATCGGCACGTCCAGCGCATAATCGACATAGCGCTCGAAACCCATGCCATCCTCAAAGGCAAAAGGCATCATGCCGGCGCGGTTATTGTCCGTATCGCGCCAGATTTCAGAGCGGGCGGACAATAGACCATTGGGTTTCCCCTCGGTAAAGGGCGAATTGGCAAAAAGGGCTGTGGCCAAGGGCTGCAAGGCCAGCGACACCCGCAGCTTTTTCACCATGTCCGCTTCAGAGTCGAAATCAAGATTCACCTGCACAGTGCAGGTGCGAAACATCATGTCCAGCCCGCGCGTGCCCACTTTCGGCATATAATTGGCCATGATTTTATAGCGGCCCTTGGGCATGACCGGCGTTTCGGCCAATGTCCATTTCGGGCTCATGCCCAGACCCAAAAACCCTATGCCGAGCGGGTCGGCAATTTCCTTCACCTGTGCCAGATGCGCATGAACCTCGGAACAGGTCTGATGGATGCTGTCCAGCGGCGCTCCGGAAAGCTCGAACTGCCCGCCAGGCTCCAGCGAAATCGCCCCGCCGCCTGTGGCGTCATAAAGGCCGATGATATGACCACCATCCATGATCGGCTCCCAGCCGAGCAGATAGTGCATTCCGTCCAGCAGGGCTTTGATCCCGCCACGGCGACCGGCAACTGTGTCATAAGGCACAGGCGAAAGGTCATTCTTATAAAACCCGAATTTTTCGTGTTCAGTCCCGATCAGCCATTGTGCTTTCGGCTTGTTGCCCACCTCAAACCACTCAATCAGTTCATGACGCGAGGTGATCGGGCTTAAATCTGTTACATCCCGTGCCATGAACACTCTTTCAATTAGATTGACCGGTTAATTCTGCGCTTATTTAGCGGCTGATTGTGAACCTTTAGATAAGGTCACGTTTCGCAAATTGCGAGAGGAAAAACAAATCCTTTTGCTGACACTCTGCCTGACAGTAAATTTTAAGGCTTTAAAAACGATAATAGAATATACAACCTATAAGATTTTAATACATAAATACAACCATAAGATGATTATGGGAATTCAACCGATGAAAAACTGCATATATATATTTTTCACTGACCGAAAAGGTGCATCGGCCATCGAATATGGTGTGCTGATTGCATTCATAGCGCTGATCATGATAGCCGGGTTCAGCTCTGTGGGCACCAGCATCTCCAATCTGTTCAATAGATTACAAAACAGCCTGTAACCTTGGCTTTAAAAATGGCCTGCCGAGAGATTGTCGAGACTGATCACAATCTGTGCGGCCAGCGCATCGGCCAGCGGCGAGGGTGTGAGGCGGCTGGTCAGCACGCCGATATCGCAATGCCCAAGCTCCGGAAATCCATCCGCATGCCCCAGAATACGCATTCCGGCCTTAATGGCGCTTTCCGGCAACACGGAAACAGCAAGGCCCGCCAGCACCGCAGCCCCGACGGCCATAGAACTCCAGCTGGCATAAAGAATGCGAAAATTCCGCCCCTGCGCTTCAAGCTCCATCGTGGCACGCTGACGCCAGAAGCAGGTGGGCCGCCCCAGCGCCAGAGGCAGGGGTGTCATTTCATGCACATTATGCTGTGAAGAGGTCACCCAGAACAGCTGTTCGCGCCGCACGATACGGGCAAGCCCTGTCTCGTCGCAATGTGTGACAATCGCCAGATCCAGATCGCCGCCATTGAGCAAGGGCACCAGATTGAGCGTGGGCTCACACACCACGGTCACCTCCACGCGCGGATTGGATCCTGAAAATTGCGCTAATATTTCCGGCAGATAACGTTCGGCATATTCATCGGGCACGCCGAGCCGCACCCGTCCGGCCAGTTCCTGCGCCGAAAAGCTGGCAGCAGCTTCCATATTGAGACGGATAATCCGGCGGGCATAATCCAGCAGGCGTTCACCCTCCTCGGTCAGCCGGGATGCGCGCCCGTCACGCTCGAAAATTGGTTTGCCAATGCGCTCCTCAAGGCGGCGCATCTGCATGGAAATGGCGGATTGGGTTTTGTGGACAATATCGGCAGCACGGGTGAATGAGCCCGAATCAACAATGGCGACCAGAGATTTCAAATGCTCGACATCAAAAAGGACGGCCATTCTTCAACCTCGGTCTGTGATTCTAAAGTCTGTTGCCTTTTAACGGAAACGGCTCCCTCGCCCCGCATGGCGGGGAGAGGGATGGGGTGAGGGGCATTTTCATGTAATTTGCCCCTCACCCTCACCCTCTCCCCATTAAAATGGGGAGAAGGAACGCGCACCAAAAATGTCCATATAAAACATCACGCTCCAGGCTTATCGTTTGGGCGAAAGCTGGCTGAGAATGGCCTGTAATCCCTCAAGCTGCGCCTGCTGCAACTGCACCCCGCCCTGCATGATCTTTGTCAGCGCGTCAAAGCCGGACTGGGCGGCCTGAGTGGCCGGGTCTGGCTTGGGCATGGCCTGCATCATATTCGGAAAAAAGGCCGCAAAACCGCTGGGCGGAGCGCTGGGTTGCGGTGTCATGAACTGACCCTGCATCGCCTGACCCTGCAAAGTCTGCATCTGCCTGACCTGCCCCTGCATGGCCTGCGCAAGGCCGTTCATCACCATCCCCGCCACCAGTGGCATCATCTGCTGCACCAGTTGCGGCTGAAGCCCGGCGCTTTGCGCGGCCACCTGTGCAATCTGGCTGGTGTTTTGCGGCGCACCGAACAACTGCGCGATGACGGCATTGCCATAGGCAAAGGGATCAGGAAAGGCGGGCGCGGCGGGCGGTGCGGGGGGCGGACATGGCTCAGGCCGCCGCCGTGCGGTCGGTGTCGACGGAGGTCCTT
>DAIMHB010000177.1:0-5020 GCA_036723545.1 Beijerinckiaceae bacterium | reverse complement strand
GGATGTGGAATATTGGCAAACTCAGGACCCGACCGCAGTCACCGGCTCGCGCGAGCAAATGCTGGACGCCTATCGCGCGGTGCGCGATGGCCTGCTGGCCAAAATCAAAACGCGGCTGGACTGGCGCCCCTTCGGCGCTTTGTGATGCACCCCTTTTTGAGCCATAGGTTCTGCCCATGATCCACTGGGTTCAATCATTTGAGACCTTGCCGGTGAAGGCGCAGCAGCCCTGTGTGCTGATCGGCACCATTGGCGGGGATGAGCGCGCGCAACGCCAGACCCGCCGCGCATGGGCGCTGCACATGGCCGGGCATTGCTTTGGAGCCAGCGGCCTGACAATCGGCACAACGCCGGACGGTGCCTTGCGGTTTTTAAAGGGCGAGACTCCCGCCCCGCTCTATCTCTCGCACGCGACACGGGACGGCCTTTCGGCTGTGGCGGTGGGCCGGCAGCCTCTGGGGGTTGATCTTGAGCGTATTGGCCCGTCCTTTGAACCGGCATGGAACATTCTCCATGATCGGGAGCGAGCATGGCTGCAAAATCTGCCTGAATCGCAACGACATCTGATGTTTTTAAAGCTGTGGACAGCCAAGGAAGCCGCGCTCAAACTCTCCGGCATCGGCCTGTTGCAGCCCCCCGAGACCATGGAATGGCGCGGCGCGGATCTGTTTGACCACATTCATCAGCGCCGGATTCAGCTGGACATTCACTCGGCAGAGAGTTTCATCTGCACACTGGCGCGGTTTTGAGCGCTGGCCTCGGCGTGTTTGAGCGCGGCCTCGCGTCCGGCAATATAATCGCGGGTAAGTGGGACCGTTTCTTGCCGCTTCGCCAGTTGAATTTGAAACACCGCAATGCCGTCATAACGGAATGAGGCTTCCGAGGCAGAGAGGTAGAATTCCCACATGCGGCAGAAGCGTTCATCATAAATTTTCAGGGCTTCATCGCGCCGCTCCATGAAGCGATTGCGCCATTCGCGCAATGTATAGGCATAATGCAACCGTTTGATTTCTATGTCAGTGATCATCAGATCCTGCATTTCAATCTCTTTGCAGATTTCCGATAGGGAGGGAATATATCCTCCGGGGAAAATATATTTGGCCACAAAGGGGTTGGTCGGGGCCGGTTCGTCGCTGTTGCCAATGGTGTGCAGCAGCATCACGCCGTCGTCTTTAAGGCGCTGCGAACATATTTTGAAAAATTCGCGATAATAGGGGGCGCCGACATGTTCAAACATGCCGACAGAGACAATCCGGTCAAATTTTCCCTGCGTGTGGCGATAATCTTCGACGGCAATACTGATTTTATCGCTCAAACCGGCCGCTGCAACGCGGGCATTGGCATTGCGGTGCTGTTCCTCGGATAAGGTTATGCCGCGCACAGTGCCAGCTTTAGCATATTGGGCGAGGTAAAGCGCCATGCCGCCCCAGCCGCAGCCAATATCCAGCACCGACATGCCGGGCTCCACCACCAGCTTGGCCGTGATATGACGTTTTTTTGCCAGTTGCGCCTCTTCCAGAGTGGCTTCGTCATGTTCAAAATAGGCGCAGGAATATTGCCGGTCCTCATCCAGAAACAGCTGATACAGCCGGTCATCCAGATCATAATGGTGCGCGACATTGCGTTTGGAATTGGTCGTGGTGTTGTTTTGCAGAACAAAGCGCAGGGCATGGCGCAGACGCCCCAGAATGCGCGTCATCAAATGCGGCCGCTTGCCGCGCATGTCGCGCAGGATCAGCGTCAGAAAGTCAAAAATTGACCCTTTTTCAATGCGCAGACGGCCATCCATAAACAGTTCGCCCAATTTCAATTCAGGGTCGAACAGCAATTCCCACTGGGCTTTTCTGTCGGTAAAGCGGGCGACCACGGGCGCGCCCGTGCCATCCCCGAATGTATATTCACGCCCGTCCGCCATGATGAGGGTGAGGCTGCCGGATCGGACAATCCTGTTGAAAATGAATTTTAATCCGGTGTTCATCTCTTGATCCTTTCGCTATGGGCTGCTCAGGTTCGTCAATATTTATATCCGGAAGCTATGCTGATCGTTAGGGAATGCGACTGAATAAAAGAGCAATTTATCAAAGTCTTCATATTTATTCTACAGCGGAAATCATGCGCGCAGTGGCGGACAAAAGCATGGTGCATGGCACACAAAAACTGTAGCTTCCTCCAAAATTTGGAGGAATTTTCAGGCGCTTAAATAATAATATATTGAAAATATTGAATTAAATTTTTGGCATGTGATTTGCATTCATTAACCCATGATAAATGTGGATAAGGGTATGAACTGGCAGATTCTGATTGATTTTGATGGCACTGTCACCCGTAAGGATACAACCGACCTGCTGCTGGAGCATTTTGCCCTGCCGGAATGGCGCGATATCGAAGCTGAATGGCTTTCCGGACAGATCGGGTCTCTGGACTGTATGCGCCGGCAGGTTGATTTGCTGCGCGTAACGCCGACTGAACTCAATGCCTTTATCGAAACCATTGAGCCGGACTGGAATTTCAAAAGTTTTATCCGGATGTGCCAGCGTCTTAATCTTCCGGTCAAGATTGTTTCGGACGGACTGGACTGGACTGTGCGGGCGGTGCTGCGCCGCATTGGGCTTGACGGGCTCACCATTGCGGCCAATCACCTTGAACATGCGGGTGGGGACCGCTGGGTTCTGACCTCGCCCCATGCCAAACCGGAGTGCCGTGCGGCGGCAGGCACCTGCAAATGTGCTGTTGCGGCGCAGCGCACCGCGCAGATGACCGTGCTGATCGGGGACGGAAAATCGGATATGTGTCTGGCCGAGGAGGCTGATCTGGTGTTTGCCAAGGCAGGGCTGTTGCAGTTTTGTCGTGAGAACGCATTGCCACATCAGGCCTTTGAAACATTTGCCGATGTTTCGGAGATGCTGGCCCGTTTTGTGGAGACCGGCAAAACACCGGCCTTTATCTATGAACAGGCCTTGTCGCTGCCCCAATAAGCCCAAAATCGAAATGTTACGCGCCAGCATGGGCGCGGGTTCCAATCTGAGGATATGATGACTGAATTTGTGAAAGCCAATGGCAAAGAGCAGCCCGACTGGGCGGCGCGCGAAGCCGAACTGCTGAAGGATGAAGCCGAATATTGTTCATGGGGGGATACGGTTCACTATCAGAATCCGCCCAAGATTTTCAATGGCTGCGAAGGCTCCTATATGTTCGATGCGGCGGGCAACCGCTTCCTCGATTTGCAGATGTGGTATTCGGCGGCCAATTTTGGCTATGGCAACAAGCGGCTGAATGATGCTCTGCACAAGCAGATCGACACTTTGCCGCAGGTGGCCTCGCAATATCTTCATGCTGAAAAAATCGAGCTGGCCACCTATATCGCCAAGGATGCCGAACAGAAATTCGGCCTCAAGGGCCGCGTGCATTTCAATGTGGGCGGGGCGCAGGCGGTTGAGGACAGCCTGAAGGTGGTGCGCAATTATTCGGGCGGCAAAAGTCTGAATTTTGCCTTTGAGGGCGGGTATCATGGCCGCACCCTGGGGGCTTCGGCCATTACCTCGTCTTATCGCTATCGCCGCCGTTATGGCCATTTTGGCGAGCGGGCGCAGTTCATTCCTTTTCCTTATTGCTTCCGTTGCCCCTATGGCAAAAAGCGCGAGGATTGCGGCCTTTATTGCGTTGACCAGTTTGCCCGCCTGTTTGACACGGAATATTATGGTGTCTGGGATCCGAAGGTCGGTGTTTCGGAATATGCGGCTTTTTATGTCGAGAGCATTCAGGGCACCGGTGGTTATGTGGTGCCGCCGCCCGGCTATTTTGAAAAACTGGCCAATATTCTGGCCGAACGCAAGATTTTGCTGGTGGATGATGAAATCCAGATGGGTTTTTTCCGTGCTGGCAAGCTCTGGTCGATTGAGAATTTCAACGTCAAGCCGGATATTATCGTATTCGGCAAGGCGCTGACCAATGGCCTGAACCCGTTGTCGGGCATCTGGGCGCGTGAGGAGCTGATCAACCCGACCATTTTCCCGGCGGGCTCTACCCATTCCACCTTCAATTCCAATCCGCTCGGCACTGCCGTGGCGCTGGAAGCGATGAAAATGATGCATGAGGATAATTACGAGGCCATCAGCTTCGACAAGGGTGCTTATTTCCTCGAAGGTTTGAAAACATTAAAGAAAAACCACAAGATTGTTGGCGATGTCGATGGTCTGGCTATGGCCCTGCGTATTGAGATTTGCGAGCCGCATGACAGTTTCACCCCGTCCAAGCGCCTTGTCGATTTGATGTGCGATGAGGCCATGAAGGCGGATCTGGAGCATGAGGGGCAAAAATATGGCCTTGTGCTGGACATTGGCGGTTATTCCAAAAATGTCATCACCTTGGCGCCCGCGCTCACCATGACCAAGGCCGAGATTGATTTGGCGATTGTGCTTCTGGATCAGCTTTTCACCCGTGTCAGCCGGATGTGAGCAGATAAAGTGAGCCCGTTTCTGATGCACTGGCGCGGTCAGTGGTCAGGTTTGGTTCAGGCGGGGTAGCAACCGGCATGGCGGGGCGTGGCACAATGCCCGCGCCATTCCGGATAAGGGCTGAATCCTGTCCGGCATTGCCGGTACCAGTGTCGGGAGTTTTGTCCAAAGTTCTGCTGGATCTGGCAATTCCTTTGGCCATCGTGATTTTTTTAGGTATTACTTTGGTCAGTCGTGTCATATTCAAAACTATACTGGGGTTGCTGTGCCTGTGCGCAGCCGCTCTGGGGCCTTTGGCGTGGCCTTGCTCGCCTCAACAGCCTGAGTGATCATGAATTTTTCATCTCCATCCGATGTCACACCTGTGGTTGACCGTTCCATCATGCTCAAGGGCGGGCCGGTGGGGATTGTGCTTGTGCATGGCCTTGGCGGCACGCCGGTTGAAATGCGTATGACCGCGCGCGGGCTCAATAAGGCGGGTTTCACCGTATATTGCTGCCAGCTGGCCGGACATTGCGGCACAGAGGCCGATCTGCTGGCCACCGGCTGGCAGGATTGGCTGGCCT
>DAIMHB010000176.1:0-5051 GCA_036723545.1 Beijerinckiaceae bacterium | reverse complement strand
ATATGTTCAATCAATATGCAGCCGAAAAACGCGATGTGGTCTACATCACCCTGACAGCGGCCAATGCCGGGGATATAGCCCTGCCGGAACAATCGGTTCTTGAGGACTTCTTCGCCGCGCGCAAGGCTGATTTCCGTGCGCCTGAATATCGCAAGGTTGTCACTCTGGCCCTCACACCGGCCACAGCCGCCAAACCCGATCAGGTCAGCGCCGAGGATGTTGCAGCGCTCTATGAAAAGGTGAAGGCGGCGCGTTATACACAGGCCGAAACCCGCGATTTACAGCAGATCACCTTTCCCAATGCGGAGGATGCAACAGCCGCACTGGCCAAAATCAAGTCAGGCATGAGTTTTGCCGCCCTTGCGGATGAGCGCAAACTGAAGGCCACCGATATTGAACTGGGCACAAAGGCCAAGTCCGAACTGTTTGACAAGGCCGTGGCTGAAGCTGGCTTTGCGCTGGCGGCTGACGCGGTCAGCGACCCGATTAAAACACCTTTCGGCTTTGCGCTGATTCATGCAGCGGCAATCCACCCCGAAATGGTCAAAAGCCTCGATGCGGTGAGTGCAGACCTGCGCAAGGAAATTGCACAGCAGCGCGCCAAGACCGACATTCAGACCCTGCATGATAAAATCGAGGATCAGCGCGCCGCGGGCAAGATTTTGATAGATGCCGCAAAGGCTGCCGGTCTCGACGCCAAGGTCATTGAAGCGGTCGATTCCACCGGTCTGGATAAGGAGGGCAAGCCAGCCCTTGACCCGATTGAACCTCTGGCCGTGATCAAAGCCATTTATGCGTCCGATATTGGTGTTGATAATGACACGATCCTCACCCGTGACGGCGGCTATGTCTGGTTTGAAATCCAGAAGATTGATCCGGCCAGAGACCGAACATTGGATGAGGTCAAAGATAAGGTGATTGCCGCCTGGAAAGCCGAGGAGATCACCAAAAAATTGTCCGCTCTGGCGACAGATTCCGTGTCAAAAATCAATTCAGGCACCAGCCTCAATGATATTGCGGTGGCCTTGGGCAATCTGACCATCAAAACCGCCAAAGGGGTTCAGCGCAGTGGCAAATCGGAACTGTCCTCCGGCTTTGTGGCGCAGGTCTTCAATCAACCCGCCGATGGGGCCGGATCAGTGGCTCTGGACAATGGCGACCGTGCGATTTTCAAGGTTCTCAACAGCACGGTGCCGCCGCTGGACAAGTCCAGCGACGCTATGAAACAGGTTGCAGAACGGCTCAATGCCGGTCTTGCGGAAGATATGCTCAATCAATATCTGGCCAAAATTCAGGCTGATATTGGCGTGAAGGTCAATGAACAGGTGTTCCGTCAGGCCACCGGTCAGAATTGAGGCACCCATGCCGGTCAACGATCCTCATTTCACGGCTTTTGCAGCTCTCTATTCAGCAGGCACCCCGCAGGTGGTCACCACGCGCCTGATTGCCGATCTCGAAACGCCGGTTTCAGCCTTTCTGAAACTCTCGCAGGGCCGAAAAGGCAATATATTCCTGTTGGAGTCGGTTGAGGGCGGCGCTATCCGTGGCCGTTATTCAATGATCGGGCTCGATCCGGACATCATCTGGCGTTGTACCGGCAGCACGTCGGAAATCAACCGTCAGGCCCTGCTTGAGCCTGAGCAATTTGTGCCCTGTCAAGGCGCGCCGCTTGACGCCTTGCGCGCGCTGCTGGCCGAATCCGCCATTGATATGCCCGACACCCTGCCGCCTATGGCCGCGGGTGTTTTTGGCTATCTGGGCTATGACATGGTGCGGCAGATGGAACGTCTGGCCCCCGCCAAGCCAGACCCGATCGGCGTGCCCGATGCCATCATGATCCGCCCGACCCTGATGGTGATTTTTGATTCGGTGAAAGACGAGATCACCATTGTGACGCCGGTGCGCCCCAGGCCCACGCATAATGCGGCTGTGGCTTATGAGCAGGCGCAGGAGCGGCTCAACGCCATTGTCGCCACACTGGAGGGCCCGCTGGCTCATACAGCCCCCAGCATTGATCCTCTGCTCATAGCCCAGCCGCCGGTGTCCAACACCAGCGCAGCAGAGTTTCATGCGATGGTTGCCAAGGCGAAGGACTATATCCGCGCGGGTGATATTTTTCAGGTTGTGTTGTCCCAGCGGTTCTCGGCACCCTTCACGCTGCCCGCCTTCTCGCTCTATCGGGCGCTGCGGCGCGTGAACCCCTCGCCTTTCCTGTGTTATCTTGATTTTGCCGGGTTTCAGGTTGTTGTCTCCTCGCCAGAGATTCTGGTGCGCGTGCGCGCGGACACGGTCACCATCCGGCCGATTGCCGGCACCCGTCCGCGCGGGGCCAATCCGGCGGAGGATGCGGCGCTGGCTGCCGACCTACTGGCGGATGAAAAAGAGCGGGCCGAGCACCTCATGCTGCTGGATCTGGGCCGCAATGATGTGGGCCGAGTGTCAAAAATTGGCACAGTTCACGTCACGGACAGTTTCTTTATCGAACATTACAGCCATGTGATGCATATTGTCTCGAATGTTGAGGGCAGGCTCGACCCGCGCCACGACAATGTTGCGGCGCTGAGCGCGGGCTTTCCGGCGGGCACCGTCTCCGGCGCCCCCAAAGTGCGCGCCATGCAGATTATCGACGAGCTGGAGAAGGACAAACGCGGCATTTATGCCGGGTGCATCGGCTATTTCGGTGCCAATGGCGATATGGACACCTGCATTGTCCTGCGCACCTCGGTGGTTAAGGAAGGCGTCATGCATGTGCAGGCCGGGGCCGGCCTTGTCTATGACAGTGTGCCGGAAAATGAGGCGCAGGAATGTGTCAACAAGGCCAAGGCCCTGTTTCGTGCTGCAGAGGAAGCTGTTCGTTTTGCCAGCCGCGCCAAGCGCGGACAATAAAATGACAGAAATTTCTGCAAAAAGGCTTGCGAAATCTCTCACAGGCTGGTAGCCACTGCACACCATAGTCAGCCGATTTAGCTCAGTTGGTAGAGCAACTGATTTGTAATCAGTAGGTCGCGAGTTCGAGTCCCGCAATCGGCACCAGTCTTTTCAATGACTTTAAAAAAATTCCAGACAATTATTTGAATTTTTCTCGCCCTGATCTTTATATGGTCAGTCAGGTGGCATTCTCATGCTGCGACAAGAATAATACTGACCACCATTTAAACCAAGGAGCGTGCTCCGGTCATGTAACAAGCCAAATATAGGAAGAATTCTATATCATTCATAAAACATATACAGAGCAGACCTGCATGAGGAGGCGCATATTGTAATCTCCCAAATGAATGGCTTTTATAAAGTGAAGCCCCGCCTGTTACATGCGTGTTCATGGGTTTCATGAAGGTGAATTCAACTTGCGCAATCTTTGATTTTGGTGTTTTTGATGCAAAAGTTATAAAAAAACAGGATATAGAATTAATGAATTTCATTTGATTCGATTCCTGCCTGAAAGGTGTTCACTTGCTGCCTCGCTCATTTCAAACCATTGATATTCCTTCTCAAAATTCATTTTCACGACGCGCGATACTGGGGGGGCTGCTGCTGATGAGTGCAGGCTGCGCCGCGCCGAATATCGAAAATCCCGGTATGCCGCCGATGGGTTTTTCTGCAGCCAGTCCGGAGTCGATATATGGCCCCCTGCCCGACGAAAAATATCCGATCGAGGGGCTGGATGTCAGCACGCTGGACCCGTCGCTTTTCCGGCAAGAAGTTGATTTCCCATCAAAATACCGGCCCGGCACCATCGTGGTCAATATTCCTGAGCGCAGGCTCTTTCTTGTGCAGCCGGACGGCAAGGCCTTGCGCTATGCCGTGGGCGTGGGACGCACAGAGGCGCTGAATTTCAGCGGCACCGCCGTCATCGGACGTAAGGCCGAATGGCCCGGCTGGACACCTACCGCCAGCATGATTGAACGTATTCCGAAATACAGCGCCTATGCGGGCGGTATGCCCGGCGGCATTGACAATCCGCTTGGGCCAAGAGCACTCTATCTTTACCGAGACGGTGCCGACACCCATTTCCGTCTGCATGGCACAACCGAGCCGGAAACCATCGGCACAGCCGTATCAAGCGGTTGTATCCGCTTGTTCAACCACGATATTATCGACCTTTACAATCGTGTGCCGGTCGGAGCCACCGTGGTTGTGCTGCAGAAATAACGGTCAAGCGCCATAGGCATGACGCTTACGCTATAAGCATAATTGAAAGTGCCTCTCGGCCTTCAGCGCTGAGAAGGCTTGGCCTTCAACGTGAATATTTGTGAAAAAGAACGGCCATTATGCAGCCTTTGGCCCGCATGGCCTTCTCTCAACCATAGGCATTGGCCACAACAACAACTGGCACCGCACATCGTTCTGCATAGCGCTGGCGTGCATTGTCCATTTCCTGAGCCGTTTGCACCGCGGGATGTGCTGTCAGAATCAACAGATCCAGCGGCAAAAGCGGGGTGTGAGGTGAATTTTGCACCGGCATCAATGGCAATTCAACAATCACCACATCCCATGAATCCGTGATGGCCTGCATGACTGCGGTAAAATTCCGGTGCCGTGCCAGTTCCCAAATATCCTCCGGCACCGCACAACCCGACCGCATGAGCATAAAATCCGACAAAGGATCATAATGCGTCAGCTCGCGCGGATTGGTTTTTCTGGAAACAATATCAAGAAGCCCAGGCTCTATGTCCTGTGTCTGGCCGTGATCGGAGATCATCAGCACGGACATGCCCTTTTGCGCTGCCAGATGCGCCAAAGCCACCGCAACACTGGTTCTGCCCTTTGCCCCCGGCAAAGCCATAACTGCCACACAGCACGACCCCTTGGCCTCTTTTAAACTGCGCAGCTTAAGCACAAATGGCTGAAGCGGCACACGCATATCCACAACAGACAGCACAGCCGCATTTGAACGCGGGGGCGCTGGCAAGGGCGGCGGCAACAGACCAACCGCATAATCTGGCCCCATTGAAACATCCTCCGCCACAGCTTGTGCCGTAGGGTTATGTTGCGTTGCGCCGAGCGACGGCTTCAGCGGGCCGGAGGCCGATGTTTTGAAGGCCCCTGAGAAA
>DAIMHB010000175.1:0-5066 GCA_036723545.1 Beijerinckiaceae bacterium | reverse complement strand
CAGAGGTCATATGCGGGCCACGGCACAGGTCGAGCCAATCACCTTGACGGTAAATTTTCAAAGACTGATCGGCGGGGATTGCGTCCACCAGCTCCACCTTGAAGGCTTCGCCGCGGGTTTCAAAAAAGCTCTTGGCCTGATCGCGCGTCCATTCCTCTCGGGTGAAGGCGGCGTCGCGGGCGATGATCTCGCGCATTTTCTTTTCAATGGCGGGAAAGTCTTCCGGCGTGAAGGGCGTGGCGCGGTAAAAATCATAATAAAAGCCGTTTTCAATCACCGGGCCAATGGTGACCTGCGTGCCGGGATAGAGCGTCTGCACCGCCTCGGCCAGCACATGGGCGCAATCATGCCGGATCAGCTCCAGCGCGCGCGGGTCTTCGCGGTTGAGAAATTCGATGTTGGCATCGGCCTCAAGGGCGGCAGACAGATCTGTGACAGTGCCGTCCAGCGCCATAGCGACCGTGCGCTTGGCCAGCGAGGGCGATATGCCCTTGACAATATCAAGGCCGGTGGTGCCTTTGGCAAAGCTGCGCTGGTTGCCATCGGGGAAAGTGACATGAATCATAATGTGCTCCTTGAGGCTCACTCGCAGATACCAATCCGCGTAAGCAATGTGATCATGCGCCTGGCTCTGGGGCGAAGGCGCTTCGCTTTATGAATCCTCAAGGCCAAAAACGCAAGCCCGATGCAGAAGATGTGAAGACCTGCCAGAATCTTTATAAAGCCATAGAATGAGCATTTACCTCTGCCTGATTAACCTTTAATTCTTGAACCATTTGCCGGAGAGTTTTGCGCGTGCGATTTATTCTTGCAGGTCTATTGCTGTTATCCATTGGTTTTGCCTCCTTTTATGCCGTGCGAACCTTTGACCAGATTGCTGTGGAACAGCCCGTTCCGCAAACGGTGGCTCTGTCCGCATTGCGGCAGCCCGCGCCTCCTGCGGTTGTGGCTCCGCCTGCGCCCGTTGTGCCCCCCACTGCCGAAAAGCTGGCCGAGGCCCGCATACGGCTTGAAAAAGCCCTTGCCGATGCCCCCGAGTTCCAGCCCTTTTACACTCAGTTCAAAGCAGCTTATCTTTCAGATTATGAGCGATTTCTGAACACCGAGGTGTTGAATTTCATTTCTGCGAGCCCCACAGATGATCAGCTGTTGCTGGATGCGGTGGATGTGCTGCGCAAATCCCGTGGATCATTGGCCGCCAAAGCCAGCCCGGATGCGGTGACCCGTATTTTTGATGTGCAGGCCCGTGTTCTGGGCGAGCTGGCCGTGCAGGATCCACGGCTGTGTGATCATTTTCTGTTTGGAGGGGATGCCCCGGCCTTTTCGGATTTTGCCAAGCGCAACCGCGCGCTGATTGCCGATATGGCGATGGCCGGTCTTGCCGCGATTGTGGATGGCGGGGCAAAGCCTGTGCCGCGCAATGCCCCCAGCGACGCCGATTTTGCCACACTCGAAGCCAGCCTTGTTCAGGCTGGACTAAGCAAAATCGAAATCAGCGCCTTGCTGGATGGCCAGATTCCACCACAACCGCTGGAGGACACCCGCATATGCAGCATCGGGCAGACCTATTACACAGCTATGGCGGCTTTGCCTGCGGAGTCTAAATTTGCCATTTATGCGCTCGCCCTCGAAAGCATGGCGCAATAATCCGGCATATTACGGGGGTGTTTCTGCGCTCGCGTTATCATTTGCAATACATATTGCAAAAAAGGGCAAAAAAATGAATGAAAACAATGGAGCGGGTGAAGGGAATCGAACCCTCGTATTCAGCTTGGAAGGCTGCTGCTCTACCATTGAGCTACACCCGCGATACTGACAGCCTGTCAGATCAATGCCGCATGTAGTGCCACAGGAATTTTGCCAGATCAAGCGCCAATATGTTCTGTTTTGCTCCATCAGATAGAATCCTGACTGCGAAAGCCGCCACAGGCCGGGCAGGTGGTTGGCGTTGGACCACAGACCAGAATGCGCGTGCCGTATGGTGATTTTTGCTGCGGCTGGTGAAAATACACCATTCACCCCTTGCAATTCATGGCAAGATGGGGCAGAAAATCCGAGCCTAACGGTATGCAGGGGTGTAGCTCAATCGGCTAGAGTATCGGTCTCCAAAACCGAGGGTTGAGAGTTCGAGTCTCTCCGCCCCTGCCAGTTTTAAAGACAATCATTGAAATATTAGCCTTGAAACGCTATCAAAATATGCTTGGATTTTTGCGTTTGGCTGAGTATTCTTTTGCATGAACAGCAAGCGAAAATCTTTAAGGCTGTGTTTGCCGAACCGGCGTCCCCTTCCATCGAATGTGCTGCGATTGAAAGCCTGATGCTGGCTGTGGGTTGCACTCTTATCGAGGGCCATGGCTCTCGCGTCCGATTTGAATGCAAGGGTGTGATTGCCGCGTTTCACCGCCCGCACCCTGCCAAAGAGGCCAAGAGATATCAAGTTAGAGACGCCCGCGCCTTTCTTGAAAAATTGGGAATCACGCCATGAACACTCTGTCCTATCGCGGCTACACCGCCCGCGTTGAATTTGATGGTGACGATGAAATTTTCATTGGTCATCTTGCCGGTATCAATGATGTTGTCGGCTTTCATGGCGATAGCGTGGCCGCATTGAAAGCGGCATTTGAGGAGGCGGTTGAGGATTATATTTTGGCCTGCGCAAAGGCGGGCAAACCTGCTGAGCGGCCATATTCGGGCAAGGTGATGTTCCGCATTTCGCCAGAGGTTCACGCCCGCGCCGCACTCAAAGCGCAGCTTTCCGGCCAAAGCCTGAACCAATGGGCTGAAAAGGTTTTAAACGAGGCCTCAAGCCGCTGAGGATGAAACACATCGAGTGGTGGAGCCAGGCGGAATCGAACCGCCGGCCTCTTCATTGCGAACGAAGCGCTCTACCAACTGAGCTATGGCCCCCATGATCACGCTGGCGTGATCACAAAAGTTTTTGAACGATTATTTTGCGGCTGTCAAAATTTTTTTGCAAAATTTCGCTTTGCAAAACTCTGCGGCTGCGTTAGAGAGAGGGCAATCAGGCGCGTAACCCTACGGTTCCGCGCCCTGTTTTTTGGTCTGAGCACATCAGCGCAGGCCGTTTTCAGGATTGGGCAGATGGCAAATCCGTTGGATTTTTTATCGGAAGTGCGGGCTGAGGCCCGTAAGGTGACATGGCCGACCCGCCGCGAAACCATGGTCACGACGGCTATGGTTCTTGTGATGGTGATTGTGGCCAGCATTTTCTTTCTGGCCGTGGATCAGTCGATTCACCTGATCCTGAGCTTCATTCTGGGGCTTGGCCAATCATGAGCATGAGCTGGTATATTGTTCACGCTTATTCCAACTTCGAAAAGAAGGTGGCGGACAGCTTGAAAGAGCAGGCCGCACAGCGTGGCCTGACTGAAAAATTTGAAGAAATTCTGGTGCCGACCGAGCAGGTGATCGAGATTCGCCGTGGCCGCAAGGTGCCCACCGAGCGCAAGCTGTTTCCCGGCTATGTGCTGGTGAAATGTGACCTGTCGGATGATGTGTTTCATCTCATTAAGAACACGCCGAAAGTCACCGGATTTCTGGGCGCGGACAATCGTCCCATGCGCATTTCTGAAGCCGAGGCCAACCGAATCAAGGGCCAGATTGCCGAGGGTGTTGACCATCCCAAGAGCGCCATTCATTTCGAGATCGGCGAGCAGGTCAAGGTGTCCGACGGGCCTTTCGCCTCGTTCAATGGGCAGATTGAGGAAATCGACGTTGAACGCTCGCGCCTCAAGGTGGCCGTCTCGATTTTTGGCCGTCCAACCCCTGTGGAGTTGGAATATGGTCAGGTTGAGAAGCTGAACAAATAATTTGCCGCGGATGCGGCTTTTGAAAAGGTTTCTTGCGGGGATGGTCCCCGCAGAAAATGTGGGAAACAGTCCGGGCGGCCAGTCCGGGGCGCTGTTGAACCACAAACTGCAATCGGCATCATATTCATGGTGCCCACTATGGAGCAGAGAACATGGCAAAGAAGATCACGGGCTACGTGAAGCTTCAGGTCCCGGCCGGCGAGGCAAAACCATCGCCCCCAATCGGCCCGGCACTTGGTCAGCGCGGCTTGAACATTATGGAATTTTGTAAGGCTTTCAACGCAAAGACCGCGCAGATGGAAAAAGGATCGCCGATTCCGGTGATCATCACTGTTTTTCAGGATCGCTCGTTCACCTTTGAGCTGAAGCTGCCGCCCGTATCCTACTGGCTGAAGAAAGCTGCGAACATCAAGTCCGGTTCCAAGACCCCGGGCCGTGGTTTTGTCGGCAAGGTGACCAAGGCGCAAATTAACGAGATCGCTGCGACGAAAATCGTCGATCTGAATTGCTCGACTGTTGAGGCTGCCGCCGCAATGATCGAGGGCTCTGCCCGTTCCATGGGCCTTCAGGTTGTGGGTTAATCATCATGGCACATGTTGGAAAACGTATTAAGAAGGCTCGTGAAGCCGTCAACCGCACAGCGCTTTATCCGGTCGCGGAAGCTCTGAAGCTGGTGCGCGCCAATGCCAATGCAAAGTTCGACGAAACCGTCGAAATTTCCATGAACCTTGGTGTTGACCCCAAGCACGCCGACCAGATGGTGCGCGGCGTTGTCAATCTGCCACATGGCACAGGCCGCGTTCTGCGCGTTGCCGTGTTTGCCCGTGGTGCCAAGGCTGATGAAGCCCGTGCAGCGGGTGCGGATGTTGTCGGCGCTGAAGAGCTCGTCACCATTGTTCAGGGCGGCACAATCGATTTCGATCGTTGTATCGCAACACCGGACATGATGCCGCTGGTAGGACGTCTGGGCAAGGTGCTCGGCCCGCGCGGCCTGATGCCAAACCCGAAAGTCGGCACTGTGACCATGGATGTCAAGGCCGCTGTGGCGGCTTCCAAGGGCGGCGCTGTTGAGTTCCGTGTTGAAAAGGCCGGTATCATTCAGGGCAGCGTCGGCAAGACCTCCTTTGGTGAAGCCAAGCTGGAAGACAATATCAAGGCGTTTGTGGATGCTGTGGCCAAGGCCAAGCCTACCGGCTCCAAGGGCACCTATATTCAGCGCGTGTCCCTGAGCTCGAC
>DAIMHB010000174.1:0-5071 GCA_036723545.1 Beijerinckiaceae bacterium | reverse complement strand
GCACTTGATCCGCTGATCCGCACAAAATTGCAGGATGAATTGCTGATTTTGCAAAAGAAACTGCAAAAAACCATCCTGTTTGTCAGCCATGACCTTGATGAGGCGATGAAGCTGGGCAATCGCATTGCCATTATGGAAGGCGGGCGCATTGTTCAGATCGGCACGGCGGAAGAGATTATTCTGCATCCGGCCAATGCTTATGTCGCCGAATTTGTTGCCCATATGAACCCGTTGCAGGTGCTGCGCGGGGCCTCGCTGATGAAACCCATTCATACGCTCCGGCGTGAGGGCGACTCCATTTTGCTGGATGCGGCTGGGCGTCTGCGCTTGCAGCTTGATCCGGAAAACCGTCCCCTTCACGCGCAGATTGACGGTAAGGCGGGGCGAATGGCCACGATTGATCGCGAGACCGGCCGTTTTGACGCAGCCAGCACGGATATTGTCATTGCCCCGCTGGATGTGCGCCTGAAGGCGGCGATTGAGCTGCGCCGCGCCTCCGGCCACCCGATTCTTCTGGTGGATGCGTTGGGGCGTCTGGCTGGCCTGTGCGGCGATGAGGAGATTTATCGCGGCCTGCTGCGCGATCTCTGAAGCGCGGCGCAAATGCCACAGCGGCGGGGATTTCAAAAATTCCCTCTTCTCTCGCACCTGCGAAAAGGGTATAAGCGCGCGCTCATGTGCGAGAAGCTGGCCCTGATGACGGCTTTGGGAACATGAATTTATTCAGAGACTTTCGACATGAAAGACAGTTCTGTGACCCCGTCGATTCCTGCTGAAACTGCGGATGCGGGTCAAAATCAAACAAAACCTGAAGCCCATTCACATAAAAAAGCCAGCCTGTTCAGTCTTGCGCTTGGGTCTGTGGGCGTTGTTTTCGGGGACATCGGCACCAGCCCGCTTTATGCGCTGAAGTCGGCGCTGGCTCATGCCGCCGATACAGGCGCTTCCCCGCAGGAGGTGATCGGCATTGTCTCGCTGCTGGTCTGGGCGCTGATTTTCACGGTCACGCTGAAATATGTCGCTTTTCTCATGCAGGCCGACAATAAGGGCGAGGGGGGCACATTGGCGCTAATGGCCCTGGCCCAGCATGCCTTGGGCGAGCGCTCGCATTGGGTGTTTTTGCTGGGCGTTGCCGGCGCGGCGCTGTTTTCCGGCGATGCCATTATCACACCGGCCATTTCCGTTCTGTCGGCTGTTGAGGGGCTCAATCAGGTGTCTCCGGTGTTCAGCCCCTATGTTATTTATATCGCGGTGGTGATTCTGATCGGCCTGTTTGTGACCCAGAGCGGTGGCACCGAGCGGCTCGGCCAGTTTTTTGGCCCGATTATGGTGGTGTTTTTTGGTGTGATCGGCCTTTTGGGTCTTTATCATATTCTGGATGCGCCGCAGATTTTATGGGCATTGAATCCCTTCAATGGCCTCAGATTTCTGTTCAGCAATGGGATGGCCGGTTTTGTTATTCTCGGTCTGGTGTTTCTGGGTGTGACCGGCGCCGAAGCCCTTTATGCCGATATGGGCCATTTTGGCCGCAAGCCCATTCAGCTGGCATGGATAGGCTTTGTGCTTCCTGCCCTTTTGCTGAATTATTTTGGCCAGGGCGGGCTGATTCTGAGCAACCCTGAGGCCATAAAAGATCCGTTTTATTTAATGGCGCCGCAATGGGCCATTCCCTATCTGGTGATTTTGGCCACTGTCGCCACCGTCATCGCCAGTCAGGCTGTGATTACCGGTGCCTTTTCGATTGTGCGCTCCGCCATTCAGATGGGGCTGCTGCCGCGTATGGAAATCCGCCACACATCGGAAAGTCAGGAAGGGCAGATTTATATTCCGCGCGTCAACCGGCTGCTGCTGATCGGCGTGCTGCTGCTCACCCTGTTGTTCAAAACCTCGGATTCGCTGGCCAATGCCTATGGTATTTCGGTGGTGAGCACGATGGTGGTGACCACGGCGCTGGCCTTTGTGGTGGTGTGGAAAAGCTGGCACTGGCCCTTCTGGGCGGCACTGGGCATTGTGGCCATGTTCCTGGTGGTGGATCTGGCCTTCTTTGTTGCCAATCTGGTCAAGGTGCTGGAAGGGGGCTGGGTGCCCCTGACCATGGCCGCGCTGGCCATGATCGTGATGTGGACATGGGTGCGCGGCTCGGCGCTTCTGGAGAGCAAAACCCATCGTGACTCCATTCCCATGGCCGATCTGGTGCGGATGCTGGAGCGCAAGGCACCGGTTAAAGTGCCGGGAACAGCTATATTTCTCACCAGCGATCCGGCGGTTGCGCCCTCAGCGCTGATGCACAATCTGAAGCACAATAAGATTTTGCATGAGCGGGTGGTGATCATGTCGGTGCGCACCGAGGATATGCCGCGGGTGCCGCAGAGCAACCGCTATGAAGTGCATGAAATTGCCGATGGATTCTTGGCCATCACCGTGCATTTCGGCTTTATGGAAAGCCCGCGTATTCCGGCGGCGCTGGCGCTGATGCGTAAATCCGGACTGAAATTCGATATTATGACCACATCGTTTTTCTTAGGACGGCGCACGCTGAAGGTGGCCAAACATTCGGATATGCCCGCCTGGCAGGACAAGCTGTTTGTCGGCCTGACCAAACAGGCCACCAGCGCCACGGACTTTTTCTCGATTCCGTCAGACCGCGTGGTGGAACTGGGCGCACAGTTGACGGTGTAATGCGCGCTACCGTCATCGCGAGCGAAGCGTGGCGATCCAGAGGCTTAACTATAGTCCGGATTGCGTTCGTCGGCTTCGTCTCCTCGCAAGGACGCCCCTTCCCTTGGGGACTTTCAGACGGCATTCGGCCTCCTCAGGATGACGGGGAGAGGGACAGGATGAGGGGCTTTTATTGTGTCCTGCCGTCATGGCCGCGCTTGACGCGGCCATCCACGCTTTTCACAGACACTTTCCGTGGATACGCGGGACAAGCCCGCGCATGACGGTTTTTTTGCCCCTCACCTTGGGGCCCGCTTACCCGCTTGACGGGCAAGATCGAGCTGTTTTCATTGAAAACTACACCTTACCCGTGGGATAATAAATAAAGCCGCGGCGGCGCATATCCTCGGGGCGGTAGATATTGCGCATGTCCACTACCACCGGCGCGCTCAGCAAGGCCTTGATCCGCACCAGATCAAGCGCGCGGAAGGCATCCCATTCCGTGACTATGGCCAGCGCCGCCGCACCTGCCGCGCAATCATAGGGATCGCTGCAAAACTGCGCATAGGGCAGCAGCGCACGGGCCTGATTCATGCTCTCCGGGTCAAACACCCGCAAAATCGCACCTGCCTCATGCAAGCGCGCCGCAATGGCAAGAGAAGGCGCATCGCGCATATCATCCGTATTGGGCTTGAAGGCCAGACCCAGCAGGCTGATCACCTTGCCGCGCACATCGCCGCCGCAGGCTATGATGATTTTATCGGCCATGGCCTGTTTGCGCGCATCATTGGCGCTGACCACGGCCTCGACAATATGCACGGGCGAACCGGCCTCGCGCGCGGTTTTCACCAGCGCCAGCGTATCTTTCGGGAAGCAGGAACCGCCATAGCCGGGGCCGGCATTGAGAAATTTCGGCCCGATGCGCTTATCAAGGCCGATGCCGCGTGCCACATCCTGCACATCCGCACCCAGCTTTTCGCACAGGTCCGCCATTTCATTGATGAAGGACACTTTTGTCGCCAGAAAGGCATTGGCGGCATATTTGGTCAGCTCCGACGTGCGGCGGCTGGTGAACAGCAGCGGCGCCTCGTTCAGAAACAGCGGGCGGTAAAGCTCGCGCATGATCTCGCGGGCGCGCTCGCTTTCTGTGCCAATGACAATACGGTCCGGCCGCTTGAAATCGGCAATGGCCGCACCTTCACGCAAAAATTCGGGGTTTGACACCACCTCAAAATCGGCATCGGGCCGCGCCGCGCGGATAATGCGCTCCACCTCGTCACCTGTGCCCACCGGCACGGTGGATTTTGTCACCACAATGGTGAAATGATTGAGCGCCTGCGCAATCTGGCGGGCGGCGTCATGCACATAGGAAAGGTCGGCATGACCATCGCCGCGGCGCGAGGGCGTGCCCACCGCAATGAACACCACATCGGCACTGGCCACAGCCCCCTCAAGGTCGGTTGTGAAATCCAGCCGCTCATCGCGCATATTGGCGCGCACCAGCTCGGCCAGACCCGGTTCAAAAATCGGCATATTGCCAAGTTTAAGGGTTGCAATCTTGGCCGCGTCCATATCCACACAGGTGACGTGATGGCCAAAATCCGCAAAGCAGGTTCCGGATACCAAACCGACATAGCCGGAGCCAATCATTGCAACGCGCATAAGACTTCATCTCTCGTGATCAAAACACCTTTATTACGCGCGCATGAAGCTGATGTGAAGGTGGCTGCACCGCAACCACCCGCATTTGTCTTATCCGCCGATATTAAATGCGGCGAGAATGGCGCAATTCACAATATCCGAATCCTTGGCGCCCAGCGGCACGATCTGCACCGGCTTGTCGAGGCCGACAATCAGAGGCCCCATCACGGTGGCTCCGCCCAGCTCCTGCACCATTCGGGTGGAGATGGAGGCCGAATGGAAGGCGGGCATCACCAGCACATTGGCGGTGTCGGTGAGGCGGCAAAACGGGTAAGCGGCCATCAATTCGCGGTTGAGCGCGACATCGGCGGCCATTTCGCCGTCATATTCAAAATCGACCCGTTTGGAATCGAGAATACGCACCGCCTCCTGCACCCGCAGCGAGCGTTCGCCCTGCGGATGGCCGAAGGTGGAAAAGGCCAGCATGGCCACGCGCGGCTCATAGCCAAGGCGGCGCGACACGCCTGCCGCCTCAATGGCAATCTGGGCAATTTCCTCGGCGGAGGGCATTTCATGAATCGCCGTATCCGCCACCACAACGGGCCGCCCGCGCGCCAGCACAAGGCTGACACCAATCACCGCATGGCCGGGTTTGGGGTCAATCAGACGGCGCACCTCTTCCAGACAGATGGAGAAATTGCGGGTGACGCCCGTCACCATCGCATCCGCGTCGCCAAGCCCGACCATGGCGGCGGCAAAATGATTGCGGTCC
>DAIMHB010000173.1:0-5082 GCA_036723545.1 Beijerinckiaceae bacterium | reverse complement strand
GGCACATATTTTGCCCCTGTCGGCAGCGTGATGGGCAAGTTCCAGCAGACATGATATTTGTCTTTCAGATAGCCATTCAACTGCGCGGACAGACTGGGCGACATTTTGTCGGAGCTGGCTGTGGCGGTGCCCGCTGTCGCCGTCGGACTTAACTGACGGCCCGTCGCGCCTTGCGACTGGGGCGTGTCCTTGCTGAGCAGCTTATTGATGTCCGCCACATTGAAACTATGCGCAGGCGCGGCCTTTTCATCGCCGGATTTCGGTTTGGAGGCCGGTTGATTGGCCGTTTTCGCAAGATCCTCAAGTTTTTTCTGATCCAGAAGCTTAGCGACCTCGTCCAGTTTCGGGGCCGGCTTGGCCGGTTCCGGCTTGACGACAGGCTTCGGAACAGGTTTTTCAACCGGCTTTTGCGGCGGCTCGGGTTTGGGAGGTTCAGGCGGAGACGGGCGCACAACCTCCGCATCGGCGCGGGGAGGCTCGGATGGTGTCGGCACAACAGGCGGTGTCGGCACCGGCTTAACCGGCTCCGGCGGCTTGACCGGTTCGGGTGGTTTGGGCGGTTCGGCATCCGGCACATCATCGGCGCCAGGGTCAGGCGTGCGCTTGAGTGCGGGAGGCGGGGTCGGCACATCGCGCTTGGCATCGGGTGTGGGCGGCGTCGGTTTGCTCACCTCGACCTCGGCCAGCTTATCCACCTTGGGCCGCGCAACCGGTTTGACCTCCTTCGAGGTTTTATCACCCTTCATAATGTCATTGGCCTGAGAGTCGGTCATCACCTCGACAGCAATGGACTCCTGCGCATCCTCAAATTTTTTCGTATCCGAAACGCCAAGCACCAGCGCCAGCAGTAGCGCAACATGCACGAGCACTGATATGGTCAATCCGGGCTGGCGGAGAGAGAATTTCAAGCCTCACATACCCTATTTTTTATCTGAATCTGTAATCAAAGCCACTTTTTTGAAGCCGGAGGTTGTAATGAGCGACATCACCTCTGCCACGCGGCCATAATTGACCTGTTTGGCGCCGCGCACATAGACCCGCTCGTCAAAGCCGTCCTTGGCCATGGCCTTCAGCCTGTCCACCAATTCCTCAACCCTGAGGGGCTGATCCTGCAAAAACAGGTCGCCTTTCTCGTCAATGGAAATGGTGATCGGCTTCTGATCCACATTGATCGGGCCGGCTGAGGTCTGCGGCACGTCAATCGGCACGCCGGTCGCCAGAAGCGGGGCCGCCACCATAAAAATGATCAGCAGAACCAGCATCACGTCAATGAAGGGCGTCATATTGATGTCGGCCATGGCGCCGTAACGGGGCACGCCGCGCCGCCGCCGTCCGCCCGATCCGCCGCCCTTGGCTGCTGCCATTCCCATAATCGAACTCCCTCAGGCTTTGCGGTCAGCAGAGTGCTGGTCAATCTGGCGTGACAGAATGGCCGAAAATTCATCCGCGAACACTTCCAGACGGGCCTGTGTTTTCGACACCTGCCCCTGCAACTTATTATAGGCGATCAGCGCGGGAATGGCGGCAAACAGGCCGATGGCTGTGGCAAACAGAGCCTCGGCAATGCCGGGGGCCACAACCGCCAGCGAGGTGTTTTTCGAGGCGGCAATCGAGCGGAAGGCGGTCATGATGCCCCAGACCGTGCCAAACAACCCGATAAAAGGCGCGGTGGAGGCCACGGTTGCCAGCACCAGCAGATTGGACTCCAGCCGTTCGATCTCACGCTGGATGGACACATCCAGCACTTTTTCAATGCGGGCCTGCAAACCCATGAAGCTGGCACCGGCATTTTCAAAACTGCGCTTCCATTCGCGCATGGCCGCGACAAACAGACTGGCCGAAGCTATGGTCGGGCGCACAGACAGATTGCGGTAAAGCTCTTCCAGCGACTGGCCGGACCAGAAAATTTCCTCAAAGCGCTCCATGGCCTTGGCTGTTTTGGAGAATGTCAGCGTTTTATTGATGATGATGGCCCAGCACCAGACCGATGCACTCAGCAGGCCCAGAATCACCAGTTTCACAACCAAATGCGCATTCATAAACATGCCCAGAATGGACACCTCTGTGGCAGGGGCAATCACATTTGTTGCGACATCAACAGCATTCATGATGTGATCCTTCAGATCCGTTAATTTTATGCCCCTGTCATCAGCGGGAACAATCTGGCAAATCTGAGGCGCGACCCCGAAAAGGGTTGAATCACCGTTCAGATAGAGCCTCTGTTTAGACAGAGTTAAGGTTAACGTGTGGTTACCGATGCGGGATTTTATCAGAAAAGGGCGCTTATGGGCCGGAACCGGCAGCCAGAGCAGGGCCCTGCCGCCGCAAACTTTTGCGCCGCCGGTTCCAGCGGCTCAGGTTGGCAAGGCCAAGATAAATGATGGGCGTGGTGTAAAGCGTCAGCAACTGGCTCAGCACCAGCCCGCCGACGATGGTCACGCCCAGAGGCTGGCGCAGCGCAGACCCAGCCCCCGTGGACACCGCCAGAGGCACCGCCCCCAGCAATGCCGCCATCGTGGTCATCAGAATCGGGCGGAACCGCTCCAGACAGGCCTCGAAAATCGCTTCATCCGGCGCCAGACCCCGCTCCCTCTCGGCCACAATGGCAAAATCAACCAGCATAATGCCGTTTTTTTTGACAATGCCGATCAGCATGATGATACCGATCATCGCCACAAGGCTCAAATCCATGCCCGCCACGCGCAAGGCAATCAGCGCGCCAAGCCCTGCCGAAGGCAGGGTCGAGAGAATGGTGATGGGGTGCAGCAGGCTTTCATACAAAATTCCCAGAATAATATAGACCGCCAGCAGGGCCGTCACAATCAGCAGGCCGGTGCTTCCGGACCCCTGTGCCGAAGCCAGCGCATCCCCGGCCAGATCGGCATGAAGTCCGTCCGGCAGATGCAGATCGGCCACAGCTTTGGCCATGGCTGCGGAGACGTCATTCAGGTTGAAGCCCGGCGCCAGATCATAAGAAAATGTGACCGCCGGAAAAGGCCCCTGATGGTTAATGGACAGGGCGGTTGTGCTGCGCTCAATTTTGGCCAGAGCGGACAGCGGAACCTGAACGCCTGATGTTGAGGGCACAAAAATATCGGTAATATCCTCAGGGCTGCGCTGGCGCTGCGACGGAAGTTCAAAAATCACACGATATTGATTACGGTCCCCATAGATCGTCGAAATCTGCTTCTGACCGAAGGCATTGCCCAGCGCCGTGTCAATATCCTGCACGGCCACGCCAAAGCGGGCCGCAGCGGCGCGGTCGATCACCACATTGGCCTGCAACCCGCCTGAATCGCGGTCCGACGACAGGTCAACAACCCCGGGCACATGGCGGAATGCCGCAAGCACCTGCGGTATTGCCGCTTCCAGTTCGCCAACATCAGGGTCCCAGAGGGTAAACTGATAGAGCGATTTGCCAGACCGCGCCCCCGTGCGGATGCTTAACGAGGGCGTGAGATAGACCTGAATGCCCACCAGCGCGGCCAGCTTGGGCCGCAGACGATTGATAATATCGGCTGATTTCGTTGTTTTCAGCGCTTGCGGATCCACACCAATGAACAACCGGCCCTGATTGATCGAACCGGCCAGCGGCCCCGAACTGCCGATAAAAGAAGCCACCGAAGCCACGGCAGGGTCTGCCCGCACAATTTCAACGGCCTTGCCCTGCAAATCCAGCATGGCCGGATAGGACACATCGGCCGCAGCCTCCGTTGTGCCAAAAATCAGCCCGCTGTCATCCTGCGAAAACAGGCTTTTGGGCGACTGGACAATCAGCGCCACGGTCAGCACCACGGCCGCAACAGTGGCAAGGCCCGCCAGCCAGGGATGATGCAGCACCGGCCAGAGTGTTTTGCGATAGCCACGGATCAGGGCCGCGAGGCCGGCATCCACGGTGCGGGCCATCCAGCCGGAAGCGCCCTGCTCCAGCCGCATGAACCGCCCGCAGACCATCGGCGTAACCGTCAGGGACACGAAGGTTGACACCAGCACGGCAAAGGCCAGTGTGAGCGAAAATTCACGCAGAATTTTACCGGCCAGCCCATCGGCAAACATCAGGGGCAAAAATGCCGCAATCAGCGACAGGCTGATGGAAACAATGGTAAACCCGATCTGACGGGCGCCCGCCAGCGCCGCCTGCAAGGGTTTAAGGCCCTTTTCCAGATTGCGATGAATATTTTCCATCATCACAATGGCGTCATCCACGACAAAGCCCACGGAAATGGTAATGGCCATCAAAGAGAGATTGTCGATGGTAAAGCCCACCAGCCACATGGCCGCCATCGTGCCTGCCAGTGTGAGGGGCACAGTTATCCCTGCGGCAAACACAGCCGTGGCTCCGCGCATGAACAGAAACACCACCAGCATGACCAGAACAATCGAGATCAGCAGGGTTTTCTGCACCTCAAACACCGAATTGCGGATTGTCCGTGTCTGATCGGTCAGAATCGATATATCAAGGCCGGCGGGCAGAAATCTGGCCAGTTCCGGCATCAGCGCCTTCACCCGGTCCACCGTTTCAATGACATTGGCCGTGGCCTGCTTGGTGATTTGCAGAATAACCGCCGGTTTGCCATTGAAGGAGGCGCTGGAGCGCACATTGCGCACGCCGGGGCCAACGCTGGCCACATCGCCCAGGCGGATGAATGTGCCATTTTTGCCCGGTATCAGTATTTTGCGATAATCCTGCGGCGACACCAGCTGATCATCGACACCAATGGTCTGCATCTGCAAGGGGCCTTCAATCGAACCAATGGCCGCATGGGCATTGGCCGCGACAATGGCCGCGCGCACAGCATCGAGACTGAGCCCCATCGCCGCCACGCGGGCCCCGTCAATCTGCACCCGCACGGCCGGTTGCTCCGAACCACTGACCGAGACATCGCCCACCCCATCCAGCTGCGATATGCGCTGGACAATCAATGTATCCGCCAGATCATAAATGGCGGAAGGGGCAAGACTATCGGAGGTCAGCGCCAGAATCAGCACCGGCGCAGCCGCCGGATTCACCTTGCGGAAGGTCGGCAGGCTTGGCAAATCTCCCGGCAGGTCGGTGGCGGAGGCATTGAGCGCAGCCTGCAC
>DAIMHB010000172.1:0-5097 GCA_036723545.1 Beijerinckiaceae bacterium | reverse complement strand
TCATCAGCCTCTCGGTCGGCGAGCCGGATTTTGACACGCCGGACAATATCAAGGCTGCCGCCATTGATGCCATCCGCCGTGGCGAGACCAAATATACCCCTGTTTCGGGCATTACCCCGCTGCGCGAGGCCATTGCCGCCAAGTTCAAGCGTGAGAACGGCCTTGATTATAAGGTCAGCCAGACGATTGTGGGCACCGGCGGCAAGCAGGTGCTTTACAATGCCTTTCTCACCACCATGAACCCCGGCGACGAGGTGATCATTCCCGCGCCATACTGGGTGTCCTATCCGGATATTGTGATGCTCTGCGGCGGCACGCCGAAATTTGTCTCCACCACAATGGCGCATAATTTCAAGCTGCAAGCGGCGGATTTGGAGGCCGCCATCACCCCGCGCACCAAATGGGTGGTGCTCAACTCGCCATCCAACCCCTCCGGCGCGGCCTATACCCATGCCGAACTCAAGGCCCTGACCGATGTGCTGATGCGCCATCCGCATGTCTGGATTTTGACCGACGACATGTATGAGCATCTCATCTATGGCGATTTTGTTTACACCACCCCCGCACAGGTTGAGCCCGGCCTCTATGACCGCACCCTGACCATGAATGGCGTGTCCAAGTCCTATGCCATGACCGGCTGGCGTATCGGCTATGCGGCGGGGCCGGAAAAGCTGATCAAGGCCATGGATATGGTGCAGGGGCAACAGACCTCCGGCGCCTGCTCCATCGCGCAATGGGCCTCGGTTGAGGCGCTCAATGGCACGCAGGCGCATCTGCCCATTTTCCGCAAGGCCTTTGATGAGCGCCGCAATCTTGTGGTGTCCATGCTCAATCAGGCGAAATATCTCAAGTTCCCGACACCGGAAGGGGCGTTTTATGTCTATCCCTCCTGCGCGGAGGCTATCGGCAAAAAGACGCAATCGGGCAAGGTGATTGCCACTGATGAGGATTTTGTCACCGCCCTGCTGGAGCAGGAGGGCGTGGCCGTTGTGCATGGTTCGGCTTTCGGTCTGGGGCCGAATTTCCGCATTTCCTATGCGACGTCCAATGCTCTGCTGGAGGATGCCTGCCAGAAAATCCAGCGCTTCACCGCCAGCCTGAGCTGAGAGCGGGGGGGTAGCCTCACGCATAACACAAGGTGGGCCATAACGGGCCTGCCTTTTGAGTTTGGTTCAACATGGCGAGATGTGCATCATGACTTCTGACCACAGCCTTGCGCTTGCCTCGGCACTCAAGACATTTCGCGCTGAACGATCCGGCATTATGGCGCTGGAGGCCGAACTGGCGGATTCGTCGAGCCGTCTGGCTCAAAATTTTGCTGCGGCTATTGCTGCTATTCTCAGCCTGAAAGGCCGCGTGGTTGTCACCGGCATGGGCAAATCCGGCCATATTGGCCGCAAACCGGCCGCCACACTGGCCTCAACAGGCACGCCGGCGTTTTTTGTGCATCCGGCTGAGGCCAGCCATGGTGATATGGGCATGATTCAGGAGGGGGATGCCATTCTCGCCCTGTCCTGGTCGGGGGAGACGGCAGAACTGGCCGATATGATCACCTTCTCCCGCCGTTTTGGCCTGATGCTGATCGCCATGACCGCCAATCCGGAGGGCACTCTGGCCCGGGAGGCGGATCACCGGCTGGTTTTGCCGCGCGCCGAGGAAGCCTGCCCCAATGGTCTGGCCCCCACCACCTCCACCACCATGCAGCTGGTGATGGGCGATGCGCTGGCTGTGGCTTTGCTGGAGGCGCGCGGCTTTACCGCGCGGGACTTCAAGGTTTATCATCCGGGCGGCAAGCTGGGTGCAAAACTGGTGCTGGTGCGCGATATTATGCACAAAGGCGCACAGATGCCTCTGGTGGCCGCGGGGTCTGATATGGCGCAGGCTGTGATTGAAATGACCGAAAAGCGTCTGGGCTGTGTGCTGGTGCAAAATGCCGACAGCGCACTTGCCGGCATCATCACGGATGGTGATCTGCGCCGCAAGGTCAATCTGGCCGGTCTGCTCACCCTGAAGGTTGAGGCGCTGATGAGTGCCCATCCGCTGGTGATTGCTGAAGATGCGCTGGCGGTTGAGGCTTTGCAAATGTTGGAAAGCCGCAAGATTTCCGTTCTGGCGGTTGTTGATGCGCATAGTCGGCCGGTGGGCGTGGTGCATGTGCATGATTTGCTGCGGCTTGGCGTGGCTTAGGGCGCGCTTGTAATCTGTGCATCCAGCCGGTAATTGGTGCGCCCGCACGGGCTGGTGCCGGTTCTGAGGGTGGAAAGGTCTCCGGTGCCAAAGCGCAGCAGAGGATAGTCACCGTTGAGCCGTGTGACGACAATCTCGCCATGATGACCGAAGGGCAGGGGAATGTCGGTGCCCGGCGCGACAATTTCAACAATCAGCCCCTCATTGCAGATAAGCACATCCGGTTCGGTGGCCTGATAGGCCACCACGCCGATTTCCGGACGCAGATACATCTGGTGGATATGGCGGCTGACAGCGCTCAGGCTGCTGTGGCTGGCCGCGCTGAGCCTTGAGCCGGTGATGACGGCTTTGTCAAATGGCTGCTGCGCCTTCATAGGGGCCAGAGTTTGCAGATCTGTCAGGCTGCCGATATAGCCATTGGCTTGGGTGCGGGTGATAAAATCCTGCGGGCTGTGCGGGTTCACGCAGAGGGTTACGCCGCCAAGCGCATGGATGCCGCTGGCTAAAATCTGACCGGCAATGTCGGCAGAGCAGCTTGCGGGGTTGAGCACGACATCATTTTTACTGAATCCGGCGGCATAAAGCGCCCGTGCCGCACCCCACCAGTCTTTTGCGCGCCCTTCCGGATGCAACCGGCCATCCGCGCCGGAGATGATTCGAGCCAGAGAGGTCATGCGGGTGGCGAGCAAACCGCCGAAGGGCGGCTTTTCCGCCTGCAGCGCCCGCATGTGCTTTGCCCGCAAAACCGGTATATGCGCCAGATCCGCGCGGGATTTGATCTGATCGATAGCGACCGATTTCAGCTGCGCCCGCAGGCCCGGCGCTCTTGACCGGGCAATGCCCAGAATGGCGCGCAGTTCACGGAAACAGGCCAGCTCCCGGCTTGCAACCGAACGCTGCTCAAGCCTGTCAAAATGCAGCATGGGCTGTTCCCCTTACATGCGGGCCTTGTGTGCCACACCAGATTATATGAGACAGGTATAATGGCTTGGTTTTAAAATACAATATAATTTAATGACTTACCTTAGGTCTGCCTGCCAGCATGACATATTTTTAAAAATGCACTGAGGATGGATACACTACATATCCTGACGTGTTTGAGGCATCGGGCCGTAAAAGGGCCGATGCAGATGCAGCTGCCTTGTCTTTGTCGTAATTTATGGTGAATGTAGCCTTCGTCTTGTGTATTGGAGCCAGATGTGAGGCTGATTCTCTTTATTTGTGTTGCACTTATCGTGCAGATCTGTGGTGTGCGGGTGGTCTTTGCTCATCCTCATGTGTGGGTGACAGCGCGTGCCATTGTTTTGTTCAATGCACAGGGGCAGGTGGCCGGGTTTCGTCATATCTGGACATTTGATGAAATGTATTCCGCATTTCAAATTCAGGGGCTCGGGACGGGTGACAAATTGCCCACGCGGGCGCAACTGGCGCCCCTCGCCCAGACCAATATGGAATCTCTGGCCGATTTTGGCTTTTTCACCTTTGTTAAACTGGGCGGGAAACAGCTGGAATTTGCCTCTCCGCATGATGCCCATCTTGATGTCGGGGCTGACAAGCTGGTGACACTGACCTATGACCTGCCGCTGCGCGAGCCGGTTTCGGCGCGTCCGGCGATGACCCTTCAGGTCTATGATCCCGAATTTTTTGTGCAGTTTGATTTTGCCGAAACGGACCCGGTAACTCTGGCGGGGGCGCCGCCCGGATGTTCCAGCAGCGCCAGCAAGCCCAAACCGCTGGAAGCGGATGAGTCGAAAAAATTATCCGAGGCCTTTTTTGCCAATCAGTCACCGGGGAGCAATTTTGGCATCAAGCTCGCCACCCGCGTGATTATTGCCTGCCCGTGAGAGACCCATGCGTCATAAATTCTGGACTATCGTTTTATTTCTAACGGCCCTGCCGCAGGTGGCTATGGCGGCCAACCCCTTCGGCGTAGGTATTTCCGAAAGTGGCGGCGCGTCCTCCGGATTCTTTGGCTGGATATTGGCGCAGCAGCTGATGTTTGAGCAGGCATTGACCCGCAGTATCCATGCGGTGGTGGCCAGTCCCTGGGCCGGCCTGACGCTGGCGTCGCTGAGCTTTGTGTATGGCGTGGTTCATGCGGCGGGCCCGGGGCATGGCAAGGCGGTGATCGCCTCTTATATGATTGCCAATGAACAGGCTCTGAAGCGCGGGCTGGTGTTGTCCCTCTTGGCGGCGCTGGTGCAGGGGCTGGTGGCCATTGTGCTCGTGTCGGTGCTGGCGCTTGTGCTGCATGTGACCGCGCAGACCTTGCAGGGCGCGGCGCATGGGGTGGAGCTGGTCAGCTTTGCCCTGATCGCACTGTTGGGGCTCTGGTTGGTCTGGGTGAAGGGCAGAGCCTTCTGGGCGCTTGTGCGCCCGGCCTTCAGGCCTGAACCCTCAAAGCATCCTCACAGCCACAGGCACGAGGGGCATGACCATGCACATCATCATGTGCATGATGAGCATTGCGGCCATTTTCATGCGCCTGAGGCCGCAACGCTGGGGGCGGGCTTTTCTTGGCGTCAGGCGATTATGACCGTGTTTGCCGCAGGATCACGGCCATGCTCCGGTGCCATTCTGGTGCTGGTGTTTGCTTTGGCGCAGGGGATTTACTGGGCGGGTATTGTGGCTGTGCTGGCTATGTCGCTGGGCACGGCCATCACCACCGGCGCGCTTGCCTCCGTGGCGGTTTTGAGCAAACATCTGGCCTTGAAAATTGCGGGAGCGGACAATCGCCGCACTGAACTCATGATGCGCGGGCTGGAATGTCTGGCGGCGCTTCTGGTGCTGATTGTCGGGTTCGGGCTGTTTTTCGGAATGATGACGGAGATCTGACTATGCAACTCATCGGAATGCTGGATTCGCCTTTCGTGCGGCGCGTCGCCATAGAATTGCTCACCACTAAAATTC
>DAIMHB010000171.1:0-5110 GCA_036723545.1 Beijerinckiaceae bacterium | reverse complement strand
CTGCCAAACACCACCAGCGTGCGGTTGCCACTCATATCGCGCAGATGAATCTCCTCGCCATTGACTTCCTTTTCCACCAGCACGCCAAAGGGTTTGGACGCATCGCGGAATGTCGCGGACCCTTCAAAAATATAGGCGAAGGCTGAACGATATGTGTCCACAGGAAAGGTTTTGCGCTTGTTCGGCGGCACATAAATGTCCAGATATTGCGGATCGGCAGCAATGCCATCCACCGGGCCGGTCTTGCCCCAGAAGGAGCCCACCACCACACGCACCCGCGTGCCGTCATCTTCGAGAATTTCAGGAATATCGGTTGAGCGCACATCCTGATAGCGCGGGTCGGTCATTTTCAGGCGTGAGGGCAGATTGGCCCAAAGCTGGAACCCGTGCATCCGCCCCTGTGTGTCGCCTTTGGGCATTTCCTGATGCATAATGCCGGAACCGGCGGTCATCCATTGCACATCACCAGCGCCAAGCGTGCCGCGATTGCCGAGGCTGTCGCCATGCTCAACCGTGCCCGCCAACACATAAGTGATGGTTTCAATACCGCGATGCGGATGCCAGGGAAACCCTTTCAGATAATCCTGCGGGCGGTCATTGCGAAAATCATCCATCATCAAAAACGGGTCGGTGAGGCTTGTGTCGCCAAAACCGAACACGCGCTGCAACTGAACCCCCGCCCCTTCCAGAGTGGGAGTTGTACCTGATATATGCCGGACAGGACGAATAGACATGGCAAATTCCCGTATTTTGCAGATTGTTATGTCAAGCTGCGTTCATCATGAATATTTCATATAATGAAAGCCGCCGACATAACAACCTTTACGGAGCGCTTCATCTGCAATGCGCTTTTGCATTATTTCACATCAAGCCGATGCTTAGCCTTCATGCGCCAGAGACCGGCAAATCGGAAAGGCCGAGGCTTGATCAAGATGCAGATGGCTGCCATTCAGGCAGCATTCGGGCAGAAGCAAGCCGCCCATCAGCACCAGCGCGGCGGCACCTGAGCTGAACACCTTCTTGAACCAGCCTGTTTTTTCAGGCGCGGCCTCGGCGGGGGCAGCGGGGGCAAATGTCGCGCCAAACTTATTGAAAAATTCGCCTGCCAGTTTCTTGGCCGTAGCATCAATCAACCGGCCGCCAAGCTGCGCCAGCTTGCCGCCCACCTGCGCCTGAACCTCGTAATGCAGAATGGTCGCCTCTCCATCCGCCTCCAGACGCACGGTTGCGCCGCCCTTGGCAAAACCGGCCAGACCGCCGCTGCCCTCGCCAGTGATTTTATAGCTGTTGGGCGGGTCCATATCCGACAGGGTGACATGCCCTTTGAAGGAAGCCTTCACCGGCCCAACCTTCAGCGTGACTGTTGCTGTCATTTCCGTATCGCTCAGTTTTTCCAGTGAGTCGCAGCCCGGAATGCTGGCTTTCAATACCTCAGGATCATTCAGCCCGTGCCAAACCTGCTCGCGTGAGGCCTCAATTCGCTGTGAACCGCTCATATCCATGAAAAAAACTCCCTATTATATCTTATGCTTGGGTTGTATGTTGACGCCGGAATTGCAGAATTTGCGCAAAAATGGACAGCGCGATTTCATCCGGCGTGATTGCCCCCAGATCCAGTCCGGCGGGGGCGTGTAAGGTGTCAAATTTGGCCGGTTCCACGCCATCAGCCACCAGCTTGGCTTTCAGGGCGGCAACCTTTCTGAAGCTGCCGACAAAGGCCGTATAATCGGCATCCATCGCCAGTGCCGCGCGCAGGGCCATTTCGTCGCCGCGCCCCTGCGTGGCCACAATGACAAAGCGTTGCCCATCCTGATCCAAATTCAGCGCATAGCCCTCGATACGGCGGTCGGCTTGCGCAAATTGCGCCTGCTCTGGCGCGGGCGCGCAGACCACAAGCTGATAGCCGAGTTTTGGCGCCAGTTCAGCCAGCGCCACCGCCACAGGGCTGGAGCCGCAAATGATAAGCTGCGGTTTGGGCAGCACAGGTTCAATAAAAATATCCATTGTGCCCTGACTGGGGCACATATTGCGGGCAAAACGCACGCCGTTTTTCTCCTCGCCGGGCTGAACACCCAAACCATTGAGCTCCGCCTCCGGCTGGATGGAAACGAGACGCGGCTGGCCATCGGCCATCACCTCGCGGGCGATTTTAAGCACGGCGGCACGGGCGCAGCCGCCGCCAATCCAACCCTCGGAAATCGAACCATCCATACCGATCACGGCCTTGGCCCCCGCCTTGGCCGCTGTGACGGACACAGTGCGCACTACGGTGGCCAGAGCGAAGGCTTCCCCCTTGGCCTTGAGCGCAGAGACAAGATCGAGAATTTCAGTGTTGGAGTTCATCACATCCTCCTCAGATACGGGCGAGATAGGGTTCGAGAGCGGCCAGACTCTCCAGATTGTGCGCAGGCGCAAACAGATCGATAAAGGGCATGGCCTCGCTCATGCCGCGCGCGGTGGGTTCGTAATTGTCCCAGCCCATCATCGGATTGAGCCAGACAATCCGCTTGCAACGCTGGCGCAGGCGCTTCATCTCCCGCCCCAGCACACCCGCTTCACCCGTGTCATAGCCATCAGACATAATCATCACGCAGGTGCGCGAATGCACAACACGTCTGGCGTGCCAGAGGTTGAAATCGGCCAGACTGCCGCCGATTTTGGTGCCACCACCCATGCCCTGCGCCATCAATCCAAGGCGCTCAATGGCGCGGGTGGGGTTGCGGTCGCGCAGCGCAGCGGCAATATGCACCAGCCGCGTGTGAAACAAAAAGGCCTCCGCCTCGCGGAAGCAATCCACCACACCATGCATGAAACGAATGAAAAACGGCGCATAAAGTTCCATTGAGCCGGAGGCATCCAGCAAAACCACCAGCCGCAGCGGCTTTGGCTTGCGCTGCCGCCAGAGCAAATTCACCGGCTCACCACCCTGACTGATGCTGGCGCGGATGGTGCGGCGCAAATCCAGCCGCTGGCCTTTGGCGCGGGCGCGCATCCGGCGGGTCAGCCGGGCCCGCATGGCATGGGCGAGACGCTCGGCCAGCGCCTTGGCTCTGGCAATTTCATCCGGATCAACAATTTTACGCAGGTCTTTGGTCTGGGTCGCGGCATTGCGCGAGGCCTGCATCTTGCGCCCTAAACCATCCGCCGGATTGTCGCCCGAGTCATCATTGCCACGGGTGATGCTGTCGGGATCAGAGCCTTTTTGTGTGACACCGCTTTCGCCAAAGTGCCGCCTCGGACGATTGTTCTGCTCGGGCACGCCCACCAGCCGAACAGCGGTTTTCATGCCCTTGTCCAGAAAAAACGCATCAAACAGCCGGTCAAATTTTTGCCAGTCCGTATGGGTGGTGCAGCATAAGGCTTTGAGCGCCTCACGCAGATGGCGCGGCTGGCGGGCCACCGGCGTCGCCAGAATCCGAACCGCGTCGCGCGCCTCGGCAATGCCAATATGAAACGCATTGTCGCGCAGCACACGAACAAAAGCCACCATACGCGCCACCGGCGCGCTGTTGTCATAGGCCATGTCCTGCACGGCAGGCGCGTTCATGGCACCGCCACCGTCTCGTTGATTTCAAAATCAATCAGCCGGTTGACCACTTCGGGCGACATACGCGCCCTGTCCTCATGAGTCTTGAGCAGGCAGATCAAGGTGGCGTGCACGGCCTCGGGACTGTCCCTGAGATGCTTCATATCCAGCCCCATGAGGCTGGCGGCCCAGTCCAGCGTTTCGGCCACGCCGGGCACCTTGCGCAGCTCCTCTTTGCGCAAAGCCTGCACCACATGGGCAATTTCATGCGCCAATGTGTGCTCAATCTGCGGCAGGCGGGTCAGAATAATCCGCACCTCGCGGTCGATGGTGGGAAAATCGACATAATGATAGAGGCAGCGCCGCCGCAGCGCGTCGGACAATTCGCGGGTGCCATTGGAGGTGAGAATCACACGCGGAATGCTGGTGGCTTTGATGGTGCCCATTTCAGGAATGGTGACCTGAAAATCCGACAGCAATTCCAGCAAAAACGCCTCGAACTCCTCATCGGCGCGGTCGATTTCGTCAATGAGGAGCACCGGCGCTGTTTCGCGGCGGATCGCGGCCAGCAGCGGGCGCTCCAGCAGATAGGTTTCGGAAAAAATCTGCGCCTCAATGCGGCTCGCGTCTTCCCCCGACCCTTCACGCGCCTTGATCGCCAGCAGCTGGCGCTGGTAGTTCCATTCATAGAGAGCGGCGGACTGATCCAGCCCCTCATAACATTGCAGGCGGATCAGCTCGCTGCCATGCAGAGAGGCCAGCGCCTTGGCCACCTCGGTTTTGCCAACGCCCGCCTCACCTTCCAGCAGCAGCGGGCGCTGCAATCTGTCCATCAGCCAGAGGGCGGTGGCTATGCCGCTGTCTGCGACATAGCCCGCCTCTGCCAGCCGTCCGGCAATAGAATCGCGGTGCATCAGCACCTTGTCGCCGGAGGACTGCGCCGTTTTCATTTATGCAGACCCAGATTTTCAGCCGCCTGCCAGATGCGCCAGGCATCATGCGGCATCTGGATATGACGCGACCCCAGGAAGGAGAAGGCATCATTCACTGCATTGGAGAAGCAGGGTACGCCGCCCACATGCGGGCTTTCGCCCACACCCTTGGCGCCAATCGGGTGATGCGGCGAAGGGGTGACGGTGTGGTCGGTTTCCCAATGCGGGGTTTCCACTGCGGTCGGCAGGAAGAAATCCATCAGGGTTGCGCCCTTGACGTTGCCGTCCTCGTCATAAGCAATCTCCTGACCCATCGCCACGGCGAAGGCCTCGGTGAGGCCGCCATGCACCTGCCCCTCGATGATCATCGGGTTGATGCGGGTGCCGCAATCGTCCAGCGCATAGAAGCGGCGGGTTTTGGCAACGCCCGTATCGGCATCAATATCCATCACGCAGAAATAAGCGCCGAAAGGATAGGTCATGTTCGGCGGGTCATAATAGCTCACCGCTTCCAGACAGGGCTCCATGCCCGGAGGAGGCGCATTATAAGCCACCCATGCGATATCCTTCATGGATTTGGACTTTTCCGGCAGACCCTTGACGCGGAAGCCGTCAATATCCCATTCCAGATCACCCTCATGCACTTCCAGAA
>DAIMHB010000170.1:0-5179 GCA_036723545.1 Beijerinckiaceae bacterium | reverse complement strand
GAATCTGGGGCCAGCGGAAAAAGGCCTCAATCCCTTGGTGCATTTTGAACTCGTCGGCAGGGCACAGGGCCTTCCCATCCGCTCTGCGGCGCGCCGGGCCGTGATATCGGCCCTACAGTCTCTTGACCGGATTGTGCCCAAGGGCAGCTCAGCACTCAGCGCGCCTGCGGGGCGGCGCTCTGTCTCTGTGCCTCAGCTTCGCCCGCTTTATGCACAGGATGACAAGCCTCGCAGTCTGTACAGCGTGTTTGCGGGGCTGCGGCACATTCTGGGCCTGAACACGCATAGGAGGGGCATTCCGCAGCATGGGGTTTTGAGTCCGGAGGGCGGTTCCGGCCGGTCGGTTGTGTCAAAACTTAACGCGACTGAGGCTCTGAAATGCATTCAAGACCGGAACCTGAGACCCGTGGGCAATGCCTGGCATTACAGCTGGGATCTGGAGCGCTTTTTTCCTGAGCTTTATCTGCTGGAAACCCCGGCGCACAGTTACCTGTTTCATCCCAAACCGATCCCCTATATTTCGGCTCCGGCCCCATTATTCAGCACGGATGGTGCGCTCAAGACCATTATGGCTCATACTGGCCGTTATTTTCCATATTGGTTTTTGCATTATCACGGTTTTGAGGCGTTTCTTGACCGGCGGTCGGACATCAGTTCCAATTCTACGTCCAATTTTCCGACACGCCAGACCTATCATCGTTTTATGAACAAGAGGGGCGGTGTGATTGAACGCCTGCCGCTGATGGCGAATATGGATATGTTCATTGAACAGTTCAGCGCATGGAAGCCCGCCGGTTTTGCCTTTAACGGCGAGGAGTGTGTGCGGTTTTATTTCAAGGCCAATCCGGATGTGCCGCGGGACTGGTTTTATGTCTACCGCCTCGTTGATCCTGTGCGCAATGCAGGGCTGGGCGTGATGCTGACCATCGAGGATGGCCGCTCTGCCGCAATGCTGAATCTGGCCAGCCAGCGCGGCTATGGGTTGATTATGATTGTCGAGGCCTTTCGCTTGATGGGGCTGCTCAATTATTCATCCATCAATGCCGGAATTAGCGGTATCTATGGCCATTATAAAAGCAAATTATTTTTGGATATGATGCCTACAGATGCAACCGGCCTGCCCCCTTTAAGCATAATATGATGCGGATTGAATTTTGGTCTGATCATGGGAAGCCGATGGATAAATTGCAGAAATATTGGGTCCCGGCGCGTTCCTGACCGCTTATGCACGCATCTCTTTTCGTTTGTCCGTCAGCACATGGTGCAAAATAAGGTCCATATCCGATTGAGGGGCCCAGCCTGTCGCCGCGCGCAATGCGGATGCATCGCCCAGCGCGCAGGCAATATCAGAGCTGCGGAATTTGCCGGGGTCCGTTTCCACATCAATGGGCACAGTGGTCATGGCAAGCAGGCGGGCCAGAATATCACTCATTTGAATGGCTTTGCCCGAGGCAATATTGAAGATGGAGCGTTGCGGCAATGCCGGGCTGTGTGAGATCAGGGCGAGGTAAGCGGCAACCACGTCACGGACATCGAGAAAATCCCGCTGGCTTGAAAGATTGCCCACCTTTATCACCGGCTGCTGCTCGCCCCGCTCTATGCGGGCAATTTGTGCGGCAAAGGCGGGAACGATGAAGCGCTCGCTCTGGCCTGCGCCGGTATGGTTGAAGGGGCGTGCGCAGATCAGGCGGGCACTGAGGGGCAATATGTCAGAAAATGCGGCCTCTGCGGCGGCCTTGGTGCGTCCATAGACACTTGTTGGGTGCAGGGCGGTTGTTTCTTGTGCCGGGCCTTCGTCAAAACTCTGGCCATAAACCTCGGCGCTGCTGATGTTCAGCACTGTGGCATTGGGTGTATGGCGCGCCACAGCTGTGGCCAGTGCCATGGTGCCGCCCACATTGGTCGACCATGTCTGCGCCGCAGAGGTGCCGGCCTCCAGTGCGGACTGTGCGGCGAGGTGGATGACAAGATCGGGCCGAGCTGTTTTGACGAGATGGTCCGTAGGGTCGGGGTTGGCTATATCCAGCGTGACCCATGTGGATGGGCCGGAGTGACGATCCTGTGCGGCGGATGTCGTGCCAGACCCCTCACTGCGCCGTGTCATCGTCAGAATTGAATCTGGCGCTGCCTGCTGAAGGGCCGGAATCAGATATTTTCCGACAAACCCTTCTCCGCCCGTGACCAGAATATGTTTGAACTGCACGTCATGTCTCCGATGGAACGCTTCAGCCTGATGCATGGCGGGCCAGATCGGCGTCAACCATTTCCGCAATCATCTCTTCCAATGAAATCTGTGCATTCCAGCCGAGGCAGCGCTGGGCTTTGTCAGGATTGCCGATGAGAACGTCTACCTCTGCCGGACGAAACAGCGCCGGGTCGATTATGACGTGATCGTCCATATTCAGTCCAACATGCTTGAACGCCAGCGTGCACATTTCCCTGACTGTTGTGGTGCGGCCCGTGGCGACCACATAGTCAGCCGCCACATCCTGCTGCAACATCAGCCACATGGCGCGCACATAATCCTTTGCATGGCCCCAATCGCGTTTTGCGTCAATATTGCCGAGGCGTAATTCTGTGGCCTTGCCCAGCCTTATGCGCGCAACCGTATCCGTCACCTTGCGGGTGACAAATTCTATGCCGCGCAGCGGGCTTTCATGATTGAACAAAATGCCGGAGGACGCATGCATTCCGAAGCTCTCGCGGTAATTGACCGTGATCCAGTGGCCATAAAGTTTGGCCACCGCATAGGGTGAGCGCGGATAGAACGGCGTTGTCTCGCTTTGCACAGGGTCTTGCACCAGACCATACATTTCGGATGAGGAGGCCTGATAGAAGCGCGCCTCAGGCCTTGCGATCCGCAGGGCTTCAAGCATATGGGTTACACCCACCGCCGTTATATTGGCTGTGATGATGGGCTGCTGCCATGAGGAGGCGACAAAAGATTGCGCGGCAAGATTATAAACCTCGTCAGGCCGAACATCCTGAACACAGCGGATCAGGCTGGAGAGGTCGCTCATATTGCCGTCGAGCAATGTGACGTCTTTTTCAATGCCCAGCCAGCGCAGCCTGTGGTCGGCAACGCCAAAATGCGAGGAGCGGCGCACAATGCCAAAAACTTCATAGCCTTTATCCAGAAGATATTCGGACAGATAGGCTCCATCCTGACCGGTAATGCCGGTAATCAAGGCGCGCTTGGACATAAAAAACTTTCAGTATAAAACATCAATCAATAGGTGCTACATAACATCGGGACTATATTTCTGGCAATTCAATAATCTCCCGAAAGGTGATGAAAAAGGGCCTTGAGGTCATTCTGCGATAGGAGGTGCTGCAACACGGCTCTGGTTTCGCTGGTTTCGGGCGGCGGTTCTTATGGGCTTTTGCGCCTGATTTCAGCGCTCTGAACCGAATGTCAGTTTATTCATTTGCCATCATATTTTTATCAAGCCGCAAGATTTTTGACAGAAAGAATTTTTTTCGTGACTTTAAACCCCAGGAACAGAGTGTGGCGCGGCGCGCGGCACCCTGCACATATCACGGCTCTGACACTCACCGTTGTGCATTGTTTGGTCTGGTTGATCGGGTCGTTGCTGTTTGTCAGCAATCTGCATTATGACACGATCGAAATTCTCTACTGGAGCAAGGACTGGCTGCTAAGCTATGGCAAGCACCCGCCGCTTGCGACATGGATTATGGCCCTCGCCACACCCGCAGGATCGCTGCCGCTGCCGAATGTGCTGGTGCTGAGCCAGATTTGTGTCGGGATCTCGGCTTATTTTATCTGGAAAAGTGCCAGGCTTTATCTCTCTGCACAGCTGGCGCTTTACGCGCTGATCATCTATCTGCTGTCGCCGCAGGCCAATCATTTTGCACTGCAGTTCAATCATAATGCCCTGCTGATGCCATTCTGGTCGGCAACCCTCTATACCGGCCTGCGCTTTATCATCAAACAGGATATTCGTTCCGGCCTGTGGGGCGGTTTTGTTGCCGGTCTTTCCATTCTGGTCAAATATCAGGAAATCCTGATTTTGCTTTCTGTGCTGCTGGTGGCTTTTTCTGGCCCTTGCCGCCGCGCAGTGTTCAGGGCGCCGGGGTTCTGGCTTGGGCTTGGGCTGGCGGGTCTGCTGGTGACGCCGCATGTGGTCTGGCTGGCCTCTGACCATTGGTCGGTGCTTGATTATGCCGCACATGCCCGCCGCCTGCCGGTTGCGGATACATATTCCGCCGGTTTTACGGTGTTTATGCAGGGTGTGGGCAATAGTCTTGTGGGGGAAGGCATTCTTGTCATCGGCCCGTTGATATTTATGGGCTTAAGTCGTGTGGTTTTCGGGCTGCGGTTTGGGCTGGAGCGCAAACATCTTCAGCTTGCCCTGATTATGTTTGCCATGCCGACCATTCTGCTGATTGCCGGGGCTTGTGCCACCGGTCAAACACCCAAACAAAGCTGGAGCCTTGTGTTCATGCCCAATGTGGCACTGGCAACGGCCCTCGTGTTAAAGCCGCTGAACAGGGCACAGCCTACGAGCGGCGCGGGCCTATGGAGCTGGCGGACACCTATACTGTCTCTGGGCCTGTCTCTTGCGCAGTTTGGTCTTTTTCTTGGGTTTTTGCTGCTGCATGAGCAGTTCAGATCGCCGGTGATAACTTATCAGCTCAAGGGGCAGGTGCTTGCCGAGCAGATCAATGCGCTCTGGGCAGGTTATGATGGCCATGATTTGCCCTGTCTTGTGATCAATGACCCGATGATTCCCGGCTCTGCATTGCTGTGGATGAGGACGCGGCCCGATGTTGTGGATTTTGCCTCTCCCTACTGGGCAAAGCCGGAGAGCATAGCGCAATGCCTGCGCAGCGGAGGCATTGCCGCGCTTACGCCCGATCATCCGGAAGAGAGCGTGCGGGCTGCCTTTCCGGTGACCTGCAACGCAATGGCGCGCAGAGTTTATATTCCGACCCGTTTCGGCGGCATGAGTCATGCGCAGCTGGTGGATCTTCTGGTCATACCTCCGGCCCAGTCCGCAGCCCGATGCCCCGGCGGTTAGAGCATGCTGTTTTTAGGTGGAAACACACTGTGAGCGTTCCTTCTCCCCGTCACCTTAAGGAGGCCGCAGGCCGTCTCGAAGGACGGGGAGAAGGACAGGATGAGGGGCATAAATCATAAAAATGCCCCTCACCCCAC
>DAIMHB010000169.1:0-5201 GCA_036723545.1 Beijerinckiaceae bacterium | reverse complement strand
GAATGCGGCCGGCCATGCCCTTGGCCCGCAAGGTTTTTTCGGCCAGAAGTGACAGCCAGCCGCCCATGGACGAGCCAACCAGAATGACCGGCCCCTGCACCAGAGCAAGAATGGCCAGTGCATCCTCCAGCCAGCGTGAAATGGTGCCGTCCTGAAAGCGTTCGCCCGGCGTGGCGGATTCGGACTCACCATGTCCCGAATAATCGAAGCGCAGAAAAGCAAAGCCGGTCTGCGCTGCCCATTCATCCAGCGCCTGCGCCTTGGTGGACATCATATCGGATTTGAAACCGCCCAGCCACACAAGGGTGGGCGCGCGGCCTTGGCGCAGGCGATAGGCGATACGCCGCGTAGCTGGCTGCGGATGCGCAGGGTCAGGTTTATTGTCCACTGCAATGAATTGCACATTTATATTTTGCAAGATTAAGCTTTCCCCGTGATTCGCCAGATGATTTAACTTAAAATAGAGTTTGGCGGCAAACAGAACACCTTTCACACTTAAATTCTTCATGTTCAGCAAGGTGCGGTCGATAAACTGCCAAAACTGGCAAGGAACAGGAATGAAGACCGGACAGATTGACTATTTTGCCAGCAGGCCCGGTGGGCTGAAGGATAAGACAATCCTGCAACTTATCCCCTCGCTGAGCGGCGGCGGATCAGAACGCATTGCGCTGGCGCTGGCCGAAGCGCTGGCCCATGCCGGGGCCCGCGCCCTTGTGGCGGCTGGTCCGGGCGGGCTGGTCAGTGAACTTCAGGCCAAGGGCGGCATCTGGATACCGTTTCCGGCCCGCACCCGCAATCCGCTGGCGATGATGATGAATGTCCAGAAGCTGGCCTCCCTGATCCGGCGTGAAAAAATTGATCTGGTGCATGTCCATTCCCGCGCTTCGGCCTGGAGCGCGCTGGCCGCCACGCGCCTCACCAAAAAGCCGCTGGTGACCTCCTATCATTCCAGCTATGGCGGGCGGGCACCCGCAACCACAGTGTACAATTCGATCATGGCGCGGGGCGACGCCGTGATTGCCCATTCCCGCTATACAGCGGCGCTGATCGCGCGCTCTTACCCCTGGGCGCGGCCAAATATTCATGTGGTCGGGGCGGGGGTTGATTTTCGTGACTATTCACCCGGAATTGTTGACCCCGGCCGCGTGGCGGCCCTGCGCCAGCATTGGGGTGTTGCCGCACATGAGCATATTGTGTTGCTGGCTGCACGGTTATCCGGCCTCAAAGGGCATAAAATTCTGATCGAGGCGGCGCATCTCCTGACCCGGCAGGGCCTGAGCCATACACGTTTCATTCTTATGGGGGATGTGCCTTCGCGCAGCGGCAGCCTCAAGGACCTTGACATGCTGATTGCAAAATATCAGCTGCAGGGCATTGTTCAGCGTGTGGGGCCTGGTGCTGACCTGCCGGCGGCCTATCTGAGCGCGGCGGTTGTGGTGGTGCCTTCCACAGAACCGGAAGCCTTCGCGCTCACCGCTGTGGAGGCGCAGGCGCTGGGCACGCCGGTCATTGTTTCAGATCAGGGCGCTGTGGCAGAGACGGTTGTGGCGCCGCCCGAGGTGCCGCCGGAGGCCCGAACCGGCTGGCGTGTGCCGCCCAATCATCCGCAAAAGCTGGCTGAGGCCATATTGCAGGCGCTGGCGCTGGGGGCGAGCGCCAAGGACGCCATAGGTATGCGCGCCCGCCAGCATGTCATAAAGCGGTTTTCCATGGATCAGATGACCGGCCATGTTCTTGCCCTTTATGCCGGCTTGCTGGACAAGCCCAAGACATAATCTGTTGCGGCTGTTTGATGTAAAATCTCATTGCGGTTAAGAGTTGAATGTTTGATTATATCTGTTATTCTGGATTTATGGATACATTAAACGCCATTGCAATTTTGTCGGCGCTTGCCCAAACCACGCGGCTGGACACCTTCCGCCTGCTCATCAGTCGTGAACCCGAAGGCATGAATGCGGGGGATCTGGCGCGTTATATGGCTGTTCCGCAAAACACCATGTCTGCGCATCTGGCCGTTTTATCGCGTGCCGGTCTGGTTGAGGCCGAGCGGCGCAGCCGTTCCATGATTTACCGGGCAAGACCAGCGGCTTTGAGCGCGCTGGTTGTGTTTCTGCTTCAGGAGTGCTGTGGCGGCCACCCTGAACTGTGCCAGCCGGTGATGTCTGCTTTGTCGTCCTGTAATGTCCGGAGTTGTGCCCATGCGTGATCCTGTTTTCAATGTCCTGTTTTTGTGCACCGGCAATAGCGCGCGCTCCATTATGGCCGAAAGCATTTTGCAGAAAGACGGTTTGGGCCGGTTCCGGTCGTTTTCTGCGGGCAGCCAGCCCAAAGGTGTCATCAATCCTCTGACGATGGACACTTTGCGGGCTTTTCACTATCCGACCGAGGGCTTCCGCTCCAAAAGCTGGGATGAATATGCGCAGGCGGGCGCGCCGGAAATGGATTTTATTTTTACAGTGTGTGACACTGCTGCGGGCGAGGCCTGCCCCTATTGGCCGGGGCAGCCTGTGACCGCGCATTGGGGCATTGAAGATCCTGCAGCCGTTGAGGGCACATGGGTTGAGCGGGAGATTGCGTTCAATATGGCCTTTAAACATTTACAGACCCGCATTTCGGTTTTTGTCAGCCTGCCTTTCGCCAGTCTTGACCGGATGAGTTTGCATGCGCATCTGCGTCAGATTGGTGCCATGGCGGGGGCGACTCAGGCCGCAGGGCCGGTTTAAGGCCGTTGGATAGCGCGTTCATATCGGCCGGATTTATCGCCTGCCAGCATTCTGGTGCGCTCGGGGCTCTGCGGTTGCCTTTGTGGCAAGGGTTCCGGTCTTTTGCCGCGGTTAAGAAGACAAGTCTTGACTTTTCAGGATTTTATTCCAAAGTAAATTTGGGTTCGGGCCTTGTTGCGCGCGGCAGTTGTCGTGACGGAGCGAGGTTATATGTGTTTGCGCTGCGGCTTGCTGTGCCGGGCTGGCGCGCAGATCGAATCTGATGAAATTGTTACAGGAGCTCCGACCATTCGCCGTCCTATGAAAGCCCCGCCCACCCCGTTGAAAGACGGGCCGCGCATCAATCGTGAAATCCGCATTCCCGAGGTCATGTTGATTGATCAGGAAGGCACCAACCGCGGCGTAACGCCAATTTTGGAAGCCTTGCAGCTCGCTGATGAAGCCGCCCTTGATCTTGTCGAGATTGTGCCGAACGCAAATCCCCCTGTCTGCAAAATTCTGGATTATGGCAAGTTCCGTTTTCTTGAGCAGAAAAAGGCGGCTGAGGCGCGCAAAAAGCAGAAGATCGTCGAAATCAAGGAAATCAAACTGCGTCCCGGCATTGATGACCATGATTATGATGTGAAAATGAAGGCGATGCGCCGGTTTTTTGAAGAGGGCGACAAGGTCAAGTTCACTCTGCGCTTCCGTGGGCGTGAAATGGCCCATCAGAATCTGGGCTATCAGCTGCTCAACAGGGTCAAGGCGGAAACGCTCAATATCGCCAAGATCGAGGCGGAGCCCTCGATGGAAGGCCGGCAGATGGTGATGGTTCTGGCGCCAAAATAGGCGCCACATCACATATTTGTTCGATAAAACAATATCATCAGGCCCCGCAGGCGAAACTTGTGTTTCCAAATGCGTTGGTCTGGTATATGCACTGCAATAATTTTTACCCTGAACGGTCTTCTGGCCTGTCCGGCCTGTCATGTTCCTGTCTTTTTTTCACGCGAAAGAAGGGCGGCTTGTCAGGCTGGAGCGCTGGCCACGTTCATACGAGAATCGGTTTCCTATATGAAAATGCGTAATATCGCCATCATCGCCCACGTTGACCACGGCAAGACCACCCTTGTGGATCAGCTGCTGCGCCAATCAGGTGCTTTCCGTGACAACCAGCGCGTCGCGGAACGCGTGATGGACTCCAACGATCTTGAAAAAGAACGCGGCATCACCATTCTGGCCAAGGCCACCTCGATTGTCTACAAGGACATCCGCATCAACATCGTCGATACACCCGGCCACGCCGATTTCGGCGGTGAGGTGGAGCGCATTCTCTCGATGGTGGACGGTGCGATCGTGCTGGTGGACGCGGCCGAAGGCCCGATGCCACAGACCAAATTCGTGGTGGGCAAGGCGCTGAAAATCGGCCTGAAGCCGATTGTCGCCATCAATAAGGTGGATCGTCCCGATGCCCGCATCTCGGAAGTGGTAAATGAGGTGTTCGACCTCTTTGCCGCTCTGGACGCCACCGACGAACAGCTTGACTTTCCGATTCTTTACGGTTCCTCGCGTCAGGGCTGGATGGCCACTGATCCGGATGGCCCGAAGGACAATATGGACCCTCTGTTCAATCTGGTGCTGGAGCATGTTGCGCCGCCGACCGTTGAGGAAGGCTCCTTCAAAATGCTCGGCACATTGCTCGAGTCCAATGCCTATCTGGGCCGCATGATCACGGGGCGCGTGTTTTCCGGCTCGCTCAAGACCAATCAGGCGGTCAAGGTTCTCGACCGTCTGGGCAATGTGGTGGAAACCGGTCGTGTCTCGAAGATTCTGGCCTTCCGTGGCATTGAGCGCGCGCCGGTGGACGAGGCCGAAGCCGGTGACATTGTCGCCATTGCCGGCTTAACCAAGTTCAACGTGGCGGATACGCTGTGCGCGCCGGACGTGACAGAGCCCTTGCAGGCACAGCCGATTGATCCGCCCACCCTGTCGATGACATTTATGGTCAATGACTCGCCGCTCGCGGGCACAGAGGGGGATAAGGTCACCAGCCGTATGATCCGCGCCCGCCTGTTTGCGGAAGCGGAAGGCAATGTGGCCCTTAAAATCGAGGAATCGGCAGGCTCTGATTCTTATATTGTCTCGGGCCGCGGCGAATTGCAGCTCGGCATTCTGATTGAAACCATGCGCCGCGAAGGCTTTGAGCTGGGGGTGTCGCGTCCGAAGGTTGTGTACCAGAAGAATGAGGACGGCAAGCTGCTGGAGCCGGTCGAGGAGGTTGTCATCGACGTGGATGAGGAGCATTCCGGCGTTGTGGTGCAGAAAATGGCCGAGCGCAAAGCCGAGATGATCGAAATGCGCCCTTCCGGCGGCAACCGCCTGCGTCTGGTGTTTCATGCGCCGACGCGGGGCCTCATTGGCTATCAGAGCGAATTGCTGACCGATACGCGCGGCACGGCCATTATGAACCGCCTGTTTCATGCTTATGAAGAATATAAG
>DAIMHB010000168.1:0-5211 GCA_036723545.1 Beijerinckiaceae bacterium | reverse complement strand
GGGTCACGGGCCACAGCCTTGACCTCGATCACCCCGTCGTAAATTTCCGGCACTTCAGCCGCAAAGAGCTTGGCCATCAGCTGCGGATGGGTGCGGGAGAGAAAAATCTGCGGGCCGCGCTGTTCGCGGCGCACATCATAGACATAAGCACGCACACGGTCGCCGGGGCGGAACATTTCGCGCGGAATCATCTCATCACGGCGGATAATGGCCTCGCCCTTGCCCAGATCAACAATGACATTGCCATATTCGACGCGCTTGACCAGACCATTGATGATCTCGCCCACACGGTCGCGGAATTCATCATATTGATGATCACGCTCGGCCTCCCGCACCTTCTGCACAATCACCTGCTTGGCGCTTTGCGCGGCAATGCGGCCAAAATCGAAGGGCGGCAGCTGTTCGGAGATCCAGTCCCCCACCTGCGCGGCCGGATTTTTCTTGCGCGCCTCGGCCAGAGAAATATGAATGGCATCATTGTCGATCTGATCAACAACGAGCAGAAGGCGCGAATAGCGGGTCTCGCCGGTCTTGGGGTTGATGTCCACCCGCACTTCGGTTTCCTGACCATAGCGCGAGCGCGCGGCCTTCTGAATGGCTTCTTCCATTGATTTCAAAACAATGGAGCGATCAATCGACTTCTCGCGGGCAACCGCATCGGCGATCTGCAAGAGTTCGAGCCTGTTGGCGCTGACAGCCATGAGTGTCTCCTTTAATCCTGAGGGTTTATCGGTTTAGGCTTGCGGCTCAATATCGGGGTTTGTTTTGGCCGCAGGCTTGCGTTTTTCCTGCGCATGGGCCTTGCGGGCCTCGCGCTTGAGTTCTTTTTGTTTTTTTTCGGCGATTTTGCCGGATTTCAGCGATGTGCGGATCAGGGCATCGGTGAGCACCAGCCGCCCCTCGGCAATATCGGCAAGGGTGAGGCGCACAAGCGGCTCTTCACCTTCTTTTGTTTCCAGCTTTTCCAGCACGAGACAATCCGGCTCGACAGTGTGAATCAAGCCACGGAAGCGCTTGCGCGTGCCCACCAGCACCGCCATTTCAATCCGCGCCTCATGGCCCAGCGCGCGGCGCAAATCGGACATGCGCACCAAGGGCCGGTCAATGCCGGGCGAGGAAATTTCCAGTCTATATTCGGCTGTGATCGGATCCTCAAGGTCGAGAATCGGCGAAACCGCCTCGCTGATCGCCTCACATTCTTCAATATTGATGAATCCATCGGGCCGCTCGGCCATGATCTGCAAAGTATTGCCGCCGGTGGCGCTGATTTTCACCCGCACCAGACGAAAGCCCAAATCATTGAGCACAGGCTCGATCAGATGCGCGACACGGCTGGCCTGCCCCGACTCAGACACGAATCGCGGCTCATGCAAATCGGCATCCATATCTGTTGAAACTGTATCGGTGATCATGCCCATCCTTCACGCACTCAAGCTCAGACATAAAAAAAGAGCGGGTTCCTTCCGGAGCCCACTCTCAAATTTCGATGACCTTACAGCCACCGCACTGAGAATTTATTAAGGTCTTATACATCAAAGCCCTAGCAAAGAGCAAGACAAGAATCACCTCTGTAGCGGGTAAAGATGAAAAAAGACCCGTCCGCGCCTAACCATGCCGCACAAAGCTGAAATAGGCGGAAGGCCGGCCCTCGCGCAGGGCTTTTTCCTCATAGCGGGTGGACTGCCAGCCCGCCCAGGGCTGTAACCAGTCCTGCGCCACCTGTGGCGTCCACACAAAATCACGGCTGCGCAGCACACGCGCCAAAGCCCATCCGGCATAATCATCAATGTCGGTGGCAAAGCGCAGCTCCGCCCCGGGTTTCAGCACGCGGGCCAGACGTTTGAGCATTTCATCCGAGATAAAGCGGCGCTTGCGCTGACGCCGTTTCGGCCAGGGATCGGGATAAAGCAGGTAAATCCGGTCAAGACTCTGTTCCGGCAGCTGGTCAATCAGCAGACCGGCGTCGCCATCCAGCAGGCGGATATTGCGCAGGTTCTGCCCGTCTATGCCGGCCAGCGCCTTGGCCACGCCATTGATGAAAGGCTCGCAGCCGATAAAGCCAATGTCAGGATGTTCGGCAGCCCGCTGCAACAGATGCTCGCCGCCACCAAAGCCGATTTCCAGCCACAGTTCACGCGCCTGCGGAAACAGTGCCCTCACATCAACCGGATGTGTGACATCCACCCGCAGGTGCGGCAGCAGCTCATCCACCAGACGCGCATGATAGCTGCGCAATTTTTTACCCTTGCGCCGCCCATAAAGAGCATGGCCCTCATACGCATGAGACTCGTCGGTCCCGTCCTGCACAATGGGGCTGTCCGGCATGACTTACAGACCCAGTTTCTGCATCAGAACCGGTACCAGATCGGTTTTTTCCCATGAGAAACCACCCTGATCATCGGCTTTGCGGCCAAAATGACCGAAAGCTGTGGTGCGGGCATAGATCGGACGGTTCAGATCAAGATGCGTGCGGATACCGCGCGGGGTGAGGCTGATGACATGGCGCAGCACCTCCTCCAGCTTCGCCTCCGGCACCTTACCCGTGCCATGCGTATCGACATAAATCGACAAAGGCTCGGCCACGCCAATGGCATAAGAGAGCTGCAAGGTGCAGCGCGCCGCCAGACCGGCCGCCACCACATTTTTCGCCAGATAGCGGGCCACATAAGCGGCAGAACGGTCCACCTTGGTCGGATCCTTGCCGGAAAATGCACCGCCGCCATGCGGTGCCGCGCCGCCATAGGTATCAACAATGATTTTACGGCCTGTCAGGCCGCAATCGCCATCCGGCCCGCCAATATAGAATTTTCCGGTCGGATTGACATGCCAGACGGTTTTGTCCGTCACCCAGCCTGCGGGCAGCGCCCCCAGCACATAGGGTTCGATCAGTGTGCGGATATCCGCAGAACTGAGATTTTCCACCACATGCTGATGCGACACGACAATCTGGCTAATAGCCACAGGCCGGCCATTTTCATATTGAACCGTGACCTGGCTCTTGGCATCGGGCCCCAGCACTGCCGCCGCGCCGCCGCCGCGCCGCGCCTGCGACAACACATGCAGGATTTTATGGGCATAATAGATGGGCGCCGGCATGAGATCGGGCGTTTCATCACAGGCATAGCCAAACATAATGCCCTGATCACCCGCGCCTTCATCCTTATTGCCGCTGGCGTCCACGCCAATCGCTATATCCACCGACTGCGGATGCAGGAGATTCTCAATCTGAACCTTATTCCAGTGAAAGCCGTTCTGCTCATAGCCAATATCGCGGATGGCGCTGCGCACCGTCTGCTCGATCTGCGCCGCAGACAGGTCAGGCCCGCGAACCTCACCGGCAATCACAATGCGGTTTGTGGTGGCCAGTGTTTCACAGGCCACGCGCACATCTGCCGCATTCATGCCCTGCGCCGCCGCTTCCCTGTAATAAAGATCGACAATTTCGTCCGATATGCGGTCACAGACCTTGTCGGGATGGCCTTCGGATACGGATTCACTGGTAAAAGAAAAGTCTAAACGAGCCACAATCATCATCCTTGATCGGAACACACCCCGCCCATCATCTGCGCGCTCAACCCTACCGGCTGCCACTTCGGCACGGCATGTCGTTGGTTTTAACGCAGAACAGGAACGCTCTCAGGCTTTTTGTGCCCGCAGCCGTTCGTTATGTCAAGCGATATTGGCAGTGTTGTTCTTTATAGAGAACAAATTATGAGGGCTCAGTGACATCCTCATCACCGGCAATGGAGAGCACAAGATCAAGCACGCGCTTGCGCAGCTTGGCGTCCTTAATGCGGGCAAAGGCTTTGTTGAGCAGCAGACCCTCGGCTGTGGACAGAAAATCCACCACATAGGCGCTGGAGGGCGCTTCCTCAAAACCGGAAAATGCCGATCTGTCCGAAACAGGTGCACCCTCAAAAAAATAGGCCGGAGGCACATTCAATGTCTTGGAAATATCCTGAAGGCGGCTCGCGCCTATCCTGTTGGTGCCTTTTTCATATTTCTGCACCTGCTGAAATGTCAGCCCCAGCGACTCACCGAGTTTTTCCTGACTCATACCAATCAAGACACGGCGCATCCGCACACGGCTACCGACATGCTGATCAATAGGATTAGGAACCTTCTTCATCGAACCCTTATCTTTCATTTATGTGCAATATATAATTTGATACTATTAATAAAAAACTTACCATATAATTTCTGAACATTTTATGCGAAATTAATTCAAGTTACAACGTAATTTACTTTAATTCCGTCGCGGCAAAGGTGCTGACTGCAACAAGAGCGCAGCGATCAGAACCAGAGCAAACAGAACCGCCAGACTATATTGACCATAAAACACAAAAAAAGTCGGCGAGAGTGCTTGCGGTAAGCGTGAGTCCAATACATCTTCAACATTAAGCGGTAATATGGCAACAATACGCCCAACCGAATCAATAACAGCCGACAGACCTGTATTGGTATCGCGAATCAGCGGCAGGCCTTCCTCAATACTGCGCAACCGCGCCTGTGCCAGATGCTGATAGGGCCCCGGCGTGGTGCCAAACCAGCTGTCATTCGACACATTCAGGATCAACCCGGGGCGATCCTCCGGCGCATGAATTTCGCCGGGAAAAATGGCCTCATAGCAGATCACCGGCGCAACAGGTGGCAAATTCGGCACATGCAGAAGATGGCGGCCCGTGCCGGCATCAAAGCCCCCCGGCATGTCCACAAATTGCCGCAGGCCCAGCGCCCGCATCAGGCCCTCAAATGGCAGATATTCGCCAAAGGGCACCAGATGCACCTTATCATAAGTGGCGGTGATGGCGCCGCCGCTGGCAATGACATGCAATGTATTGAGATAATGCGGGCGAGACTCGCTCTCCGGCTCACGCATACGCACCGCGCCGGTCAGCAAAGTGGTTTTGGCGGGCAGAAATTGCCCGATACGCGACAAAACCTCAGCATCGCGTGACAGAATGGTCGGAAAGGGAGATTCCGGCCAGACCAGATGCGTCACATCGGCAACACCGGTCGCCTGCGGCGAGGTCGCCCGGTCTGAAAGCGAAATGTAATGCTGCGTAATGGCCATTTTATGGGCAGGACGAAACTCATCATTCAGCGGCACATTGGGCTGAACAAGGCGCAAATGAACACCATCCACCCATTGTGTCGGATGCAGATATAGCCGCGCCGCGCCAAAACCCGCCAAGGCCAGCAGGCCTGCAC
>DAIMHB010000167.1:0-5239 GCA_036723545.1 Beijerinckiaceae bacterium | reverse complement strand
GGTGAAGGGCATCAACCGCGTGGTCTATGATGTGACCTCGAAGCCACCCGGCACGATCGAGTGGGAGTGAGAGGGATTCTGTTTCTTCTTTCGGCGTCGAGAACATAGTTCTGTGAGATCAAGGGAGTGGTTATATGAAATTCGGATATACCATTATCTATACACACGACGTCTCTCAAAGCATTGAGTTTTTTGAACAGGCCTTTGGCCTCCAGCGCCGTTTTATTCACGAAAGTGGCTATGGTGAATTGGAAACAGGCGCGACAGCCTTGGCCTTCGCTTCCCATGCGCTTGGCCAGAGTAATCTGCCCGATGGTTATGTGAGGGCCGATGGCGTCAAGCCTTTGGGAATGGAAATTGCGCTGGTGAGTGATGACGTGGCCGCCGCCCAAGCCAAAGCTGTGGCGGCGGGAGCAGAGTCGATCAAAGCGCCTATGGTTAAGCCTTGGGGACAAACGGTTGCCTATGTCCGGTGCCCCGATGGAACACTTGTCGAATTATGCTCACCTGTGACCTAACAATAAGCGCTGTCCGTGCTTTGCCGTTTGGCATTGAGCAGATCACCAATGCAAGCGAGAGTATGTGATGAAATTTGTCAAATTTTTTGCGCTCACCGGCTTTTTCGCGCTCGTGCTGGCACAAGGGGCGGTTGCCGGTGACCGCATGGCCCTGTGGAGCATTATTCATGATCAATGCGTGGCGCATCATCTTCAGAACAATACGGATGCGCCCTGTGTGAAGGTTGAGATCAAGGCGTCGGAGACCTCAGGCTATGCCCTGCTCAAAGACCGCAAGGGCATTGCCCAGCTTCTGCTGATCCCCACCGAACAGATCAGCGGCATAGAAGACGAAAAATTGCAGAATGAGCCGGTCAATTATCTGGCAAAAGCCTGGGACGAGCGGGGCACTCTGGCCACCTATCTGCACAAACCGATCAATGACCGCATGGTCAGTCTTGCGGTCAATTCTCCGCAGGGGCGCAGTCAGGATCAGCTGCATATTCACATTGACTGTCTGGCGCAGGAGGCGCGCGCCCTGATCGACGCGCAAATGCCGACAATTCATGCGGTCTGGTCCGAACCCATATTGAAAATCAACGGCCACGCCTATCGTGCCATGCGCATGTCCAAAGCCGCATTTGATCGCACAAACCTGTTCAAACTGCTGGCAGAGACATGGCCGGAGCCACATGTACGCGACAGGCTGACCCTTGTGGTGGTGGCCGCGGAGGACGGGCCGGATCCTGATCTGCTGGTGCTGGGCGGCGAAAGCAACCTGCTGGCGGGCAATTTTGGCAGCGGCGAGGAGTTTCAGGATCACAGCTGCGCGATTGCGGGGCGATGAGAGATGTGAAAGCCGTCTGTCATGCCCCTCAATGAAAATGAGAGCAGGCTATAGTGGGTTGGGCTATAGCCTTGATTTATGGGCTAACGCACTAAAATAGAAATATCCTGTTTTGTTAACTTTCCGTCTGGACTTAAGATTTCCATACTGACTTCATCTGGCCCAGTATAGTCCTTTTCAGGAATATACCAAACCTGGATGCTGGGGACAGATCTGGTGTTGCACACAACACGCGGGTTGGGTTCCTGGAAATTTGTGTGGTCTGTCCCGCGCTTTATTTCCGTGCGTCCGTGGGTCGGGGGGAGAGTTATGCGTATGACGGCTTCGCCCATAGATTTGCAATCTTCATATAGGTACACTCTCCATGTAATTTTGCGTGATGTGTTCACGGGTACGTTAAATTCTCCCGCCATTGCGGGCAGTGCGACAAAAAGGAGAAAGGTGCTTGTTAAAAGGCTTGACGCTTTTGGAATGTGAAGCATGTTTTCAATCCTATGCTGCTGATATTATTATCAATTAGTGCACATTTATGACGTATGTGTCTTTTCGTGTGGTTCCAGATATAAAAATAATGTCCAGCGAAACTTTATCGTTGCCAACAAACCCGCTGTCAGGGTTAAACCAGACTTGTTGTCCTTTAACCTCTTGGCTGTTGCATAAGTGGCGAGGATTGGTTGTCGGGAAGTAGGGATGCCCGTTGGCCGAAATGATCGAAATGGAGCCATGCTGCGGTGGTGTTGTGACCCGAATAACCGCAGGCCCAATTTCTGAACAATCTTCATTGATGGAGGTGATAAAATCCAGCGTTCGCGGCGTATCAACTGGAATAAACTTGGAAAACTCACCGTTTGTCTGGCAGCCGCCAAGTGTTAATGCGGCAATTATATATATTGATTTTTTATCCACGCTCTGTTCTCCAGTATAGTCACTTAAATATATTACAAACAGCTCGCGCCAAAGAGCAAGCACTGTTTGCCATTTGCCTCGTGACTTTTCACCAGATTGATGTCAAAAGACGCTCTTAAAATCATAGCCATAAGAGTAAGGTTGCCCTGATGAATATGCTGGAGTCCATTCGCCGCCAGATCACGCCGATCCATCCGGAGGGCTATATTTTCATTGCGGCCTTTGCCATTGGCGCGGTGCTGCTGCATTGGCTGTGGAGCCCGCTGGGCTGGCTTGGCCTGTTCGCCACCCTCTGGTGCGCCTATTTTTTTCGTGATCCGAAGCGGATGACCCCGATCCGCGATGGCCTGGTGGTGTCGCCCGCTGATGGCATTGTCTCCAGTGTCGGGCATTTCGTGCCGCCGTCAGAACTGGGCCTGGGGTCAAAGCCTCTGTTGCGCGTCTCGGTGTTTATGAGCGTGTTCGATTGCCATGTGAACCGCGCCCCCGTGCCCGGCACCATCACCAAAATCGCCTATAAGCCCGGCCTGTTTCTCAATGCTGATCTCGATAAGGCCAGCGAGGACAATGAGCGCAACGGCCTGATCATTGAAGGGCCGATGGGGCGCTTCGCCATTGTGCAGATTGCCGGTCTGATCGCCCGCCGCATTTTGTGTTTTTCGCGCGAGCAGGAGAATATCCAAACCGGTGAGCGGTTCGGGCTCATCCGTTTTGGCTCGCGTGTGGATGTCTATATGCCGGACGGCGCGCGCATTCTTGTCACTATTGGCAGCAAGGCGGTGGCTGGCGAAACCGTTCTGGCCGATTATGCGCCCGAATCGACAGCGCCTCTGACCTTTAAGGCGGGCTAGATGAACGACAGCCCTGACATTGCCCCGCAGAAGCAGCGCTTTGCCGCTGTGCCGCTGCGCTATATTTTGCCCAATCTTGTCACGCTGCTGGCGCTGTGTCTGGGCCTGACCTCCATTCGCTTTGCGATGGAAGGGCGGATAGAGACGGCTGTTCAGGCCATTATTGCCGCGGCTGTTTTGGATGCGCTGGATGGCCGCATTGCCCGCGCGCTCAAAGGCACCTCAAAATTTGGTGCGGAATTTGATTCTCTGGCTGATTTTGTCGATTTTGGCGTTGCGCCCGCGCTGGTTCTCTACATGTTTTCGCTCAGCGAGATGAAAAGTGCAGGCTGGTTTGCGGTTATGGTTTTTGCCATTGCCTGCGCCCTGCGGCTGGCGCGCTTCAATGTCGCGATTGATGATCCCGACAAACCGGCCTGGATGGGCAATTTTTTCGTGGGGATGCCCGCACCTGCCGGAGCGATTGTCGGCCTTATGCCGATCTATCTCAATCTGCTGGGGCTGCCGCACAGCCATGCGCTGGTTCCCTATGAAATTGTCTATACATTGTTGGTGGCCTCGCTGATGGTGAGCCGCATTCCGCATTTTTCCGGTAAATCTATGGGGCGCGTGCCACGGGAATATATTATTCTGGTGCTGTTTGGTGTTGCGGCCACATTTTTGCTGCTCGCCACCTATCCGTTTGAGGTGCTGGTGGCGCTGACCCTGTGCTATCTGCTGATGCTGCCCTTTTCGGTGCGCAGCTATCGCAAATTGCTCAAAGCCGATCTGGCGCATCGAGAAACAACCGCACCGCACTGAACACGGCGCGGAACATTTCCGGCGTCAGCACGCCGGTGTTGGTGTTGTAGCGCGAGCAATGATAGGAATCGAACAGGACAAGCCTGCCGATGTGATGGCGCGCACCATGGGCAAAGCTGTGCGCGGAGAGCTTTTCGCCCATGGCGCGCAAAATCGTCTCATGGGCGATGCGGCCCAGCGCAACGACTGCCTGCAAACGGCGGTTTTCCGTCAGCGACGCAGCTAAAAATGGTCTGCATTGGGCAATTTCAGCGGGCAGGGGCTTGTTGTCGGGCGGCACACAGCGCACCGCATTGGTGATTTGCGTGTCATTCAGGGTGAGCCCGTCATCCTGACGGGCCAGATAGTGCCCCTGTGCAAAGCCGAAATGCAGCAAGGTTTCATAGAGCAGGTCACCAGCCCAGTCACCCGTGAAGGGGCGGCCGGTGAGATTGGCACCTTGCAGCCCCGGCGCAAGGCCGACAATCAGAAGGCGCGCATCCGGCGCACCGAAATTCATCACAGGCGCATTATAGCCCTGCGGAAACCTCAGTCGCGCCTTGTTTCTGAATTCAACAAGGCGCGGACAGCGGATGCAGTCACAGTCGGGATTTTGCGGCAAGAGGAACCAACGGGCCAGAGATGAAAACTATCCCTGCCTTATAGCTCAGCTTCGCTATCCTGACCAGTCGAGGGGCGGCGGTCATAATAACGGGCTGGTGGTTTTTCGCCACCCTCACGGATATCACGGCCAACGCGGGCAGCAATGGTCGAAATATCAATGAATTCATCGGCCTGGCGGCGCAATTCATCGGCCACCATCGGCGGCTGTGTCATCACAGTGGAAACAACCGACACGCGGACGCCTTTGCGCTGCACGGCCTCCACCAGGGAGCGGAAGTCCCCGTCGCCGGAGAACAGCACGATATGATCCAGATGCTCCGCCATTTCCATGGCATCCACGGCCAGCTCAATATCCATATTGCCCTTGACCTTGCGGCGGCCCAGTGAGTCGACAAATTCTTTGGTTGGTTTGGTCACAACAGAATAGCCGTTGTAATCCAGCCAGTCGATCAGGGGTCGTATGGACGAATATTCCTGATCTTCTATCAGTGCAGTGTAGTAAAAGGCGCGGATAAGACGGCCTTTTCCTTGAAATTCTTTGATAAGGCGCTTGTAATCAACATCGAACCCCAAAAATTTGGCAGTTGCATAGAGATTTGCCCCATCGATAAATAATGCAATGCGCTCTGAATTTGACATTTATGTTCCCAACTTAATTTGCAACGGGCTGCATCAATAAAAACATATAATTCAATTTTTGGGATATTGCCTTTTTGGAAAAGCAGCCCCTGCAT
>DAIMHB010000166.1:0-5314 GCA_036723545.1 Beijerinckiaceae bacterium | reverse complement strand
TTTTGATTTTTTGCGCAATGCCGGTCACTTCCATCAGGGTCACCAAGGAGCCCAGAGCTGTGGCCTTGGTCATCAGAATAATTTCGGTGGAATAGGCGGGCAAGGCCTGCCGCAAGGCTATGGGAAAAACAATGCGGCGAAACCGCATCCAGCGTGACATGCCGCAGGCAATGCCCGCTTCGATCTGTCCATAGGGCACAGCGGCCAGAGCGCCGCGAAAAATCTCGCTGGAATAGGCCGCCGTGTTCATCGCCAAGGCCAGAACGGCACAATAAAACGGCTCACGCAGAAACGGCCAGAGAAAGCTCTGCTGCACCTCTTTCATCGAGCCAAGCCCGTAATAGATCAGAAACAACTGAACCAGCAAGGGCGTGCCGCGAAACACGAAAACATAGGCCCGCGCCAGATTGGGCAATATCTTATCCTTGCGGCTGCGCAGCCATGTCAGGCCAAGGGCCAGAATGCCGCCAAACAGAATGCTGAGCGCCCAGAGTTCCAGTGTCAGCGGCAAAACCGCCAGCAGGCGCAGCATCGTGGCTGAGAGAAAAGGAAAATCCATCATCCTCTCCTAACTGCGGCGCAGGCCGCGCGTGGCGCGGGCCTCGGCAAGATTGAACAGCACCCCCGACACGCTGGTCAGCACCAGATAGAGCGCACCGGCGGCCACATAAAAGGTCATATAACGATGTGTGGAGCCTGCGGCCATAGCGCTTTCGCGCATCAGGTCAACAAGGCCGGTGACAGACACCAGCGCGGAATCTTTCAGGGTCAGCTGCCATGTGTTGCCAAGGCCCGGCAGCGCAAAGCGTAGCACCTGCGGCACAAGAATACGCCGGAACATCAGCCCGCGGCTCATGCCCACGGCAATGGCCGCTTCCACTTCGCCTCTGGCAATCGCCAGATAGGCACCCCGATACACCTCACCCTGATAGGCACCGGAAATCAATCCCACGGCCAGCGCGCCGGCTACAAAGGGCGGCACATCATGAAAGCCGCTCAGCCCAAACCCATGCGCAATCCCCGATACAACCGAGGAGCCGCCAAAATAAAACAGATAAATGATCAGCAGTTCCGGCACCCCGCGAAACAGGGTGGTGTAAGCATCGCCCACCATATTGGCGGCCAGAGATTTGGACAGTTTGGCCCAGGCGATCAGCGCGCCAAAGGCCGAACCGATCAGCAGCGCGACAATGGACACAATAAGGGTCAGAAAAGCTCCGGTCAGCAGGGCCAGTCCCCAGCCCTTCGGGCCAAAGCCCAGAAGATCAACAAATGTCATGGTCTTGCCGTTTCATACCCGCTGCCCGTATTTCCTGCCCCGCTCTGTGGTGCGGCCGGGTGCTGCGCGCAACATCCGGCCCAAGTCTCAAACGGATTTAAGGCGCTGTGTCCATTTTAAACCATTGCAGCGACAGCTTTTTGATGGTGCCATCGGCAAATGCGGCATCAAGTGCGGTGTTGAATTTTTTGGTCAGTTCGGCATCGTCCTTGCGGATACCCATGCCCACACCCATGCCAAAAATCGGGCCTGCCGAGAATTGTGTGCCGGCAAACATCAGGTCTTTGGCTTCCGGCTTGGCCAGAACCGGCATTTCCGCCGTTGTATCGGCCAGCACGGCATCCAGACGGCCAGCCATCAGGTCGGCGTCATGCTCGTCTGTGGTTTTATATTCGCGGATTGTCGCCACATCCTTGAAATATGTGTCGGCAAAGGTGGCGTGAATGGTCGAAACCTGCACGCCGATGGTTTTGCCCTTCAGCGCGGCTTTCAGTGCGGCAATGGCGGCCTCGCCCTCTTTCGGGTTTTTGGTCAGGTTGATGGTTGTGCCGGTGCCGGGCAATTTTGCCAGCGGGCCGGTTTTATTGACCACCAGCGACGCGGGGGTTGAGGCATAAGGCTTGGAGAAATCGATGGTTTTCAGGCGTTCTTCGGTGATGGACATGCCGTCCATGATCACGTCGAATTTACCGGCCTGAAGACCTGGAATCATGCCATCCCAGTCCTGAGCGATGATCTTGCACTCGGCCTGAATGCGTTTGCACAGGTCATTGGCCACATCCACCTCGAAACCCACAATCTTGCCCGAAGGATCGGTCAGGTTCCAGGGTTCATAGGCGCCTTCCATGGCAATGGTCACTGTTTTATAGTCCTTGGCCTGCGCCACCACGCCAAGGTTCAACGCCAGCATCACAGCTGCGACGCTGCACCCTAATTTTTTGAGCATATTCATTTTGTGAGCTCCCTGTTGTCTGCGGCACGCTGGCCGCGCCCCCGTATCACATACAGCCCGTTTTATAGTTCGGGTAGTATAAAGTCAGATTGCCCTCTGGTGAGGGGCAATTTCGATCAGACTGTTATAAATTCGTCACTTGGGGAAGCATAATTTTGTGGCAGCATAAAAATAAAATGTAAATTTCAGATGCAAACACATTCAGGTTTTGGCGCGCCGCAGGTTAGGAACCTTGTCTGGTGAGTGTCTACTCCTGAAAAGGGTTCGATTCGGGCCTATGCTTCACAGGAATATGCCCACACACTGACGAACTTGAGGCGATTAGGCTGAAGCGCGAATCAGAGACCTGATATTTCAGGTTAATATTTCAATTCTATCATGATGATGATGGATTAGACTGGTGCTGCGAGCGAGGATTGAACTCGCGACCTCACCATTACCAACACTGCGCTGAATTTCATTAAGCTGTTGTTATATATGTGATTGTTTAGAGTAGCATACCAATTATGTAGCATAGTTTCTGCCATTGCGCGTCGAGATAAACCTGATGTAAATCAATATCTTGAATGGCCTTTCAGTGCATCAGAAACCACGCCAATAAGCATCAATCTGCCACCCACGCACTGCCATAGATTGCACCATGGCAGCCGTGTTGCATAGCCACGTGTCAACGCTTGGACGCAGGCTTCGCGGCCTTTCTTGGCAGCAATGGCCTGTCAGCGCTGATGGCGCTGAGCTGGGCATCAAGCTCACCGTCCTGCACCGCCTTGATCAGTATGGTGATCACCTCGGGCAATCGCTCCAGCTTGCCAACCTCGACGGCGCTCTTGCCATCCTTGTTCAGCGCGATCGGCTTTGCACCGTAACGCAGCGAGAACAGGATCACGCCTGCGCCATCCTTGAGCCACCACGCCTTAAGCCGCGTTGGCATTTGTACGCGCACGGGCTGTCCGTCCTCGTCCACGTCTGTTGTCCATTTCAGCCGCTGGTATCGCTTGCCGCCCAGTTCAGCTTCGATCATGCGCAGCTGTTCCTGCAGCTTGGTGATGAGTTTCAACCGCCGCTGTTCCACCACCGTCTTGGGCCGCCAGTCGGGCTTTGCCACGAGGGTCAATGCGTCTAAATGTGCCATATCCAACTCCTTGCTTGCACGTTCAGCCGCTATTGTTGTTCGATTTATCGCAATTCCTACCGATAATGGCATGGTGTGGCGTGGAATGTGGTCTGTTGGATCGCTATTGATGCTGATTATCTGTCTCAGCCTGCCATCCCGTCACGAGTTCCAGATTTAGCATATACTGCCATAGTGCTGTCAGTTGACACGATGAGCAACTAGACCAAGCATCTGTTCGCGCAGCTTTTGGAACACTGAGAGCAGCTTGTCTGATGGTTTTATTATCTTTGAACGCCTGTCGGTTGGATGCTGCTCAGCGACCAGCCAGCCTTCTGAGCAGAGCTGCCTGATCATTTGGCCTGCATGATCCTCGCTGTAGCCCAATGTGAGATAGAATTGCTTGATACCAGCCGATTGCTGATCGCCCTGCGCAGCCAATGCGTACAGCATTACATCTCTCGCCAACATGGAACTGTTGAACGGCAAGTTTGCTCGTTCCCATTTCCGCAATGCCAACAATCTGCTGGCGAGATTTTGCGCCTCGTCGTCCACTCACGGCTCCAACGTGCAGCAATAAGCGGATCAGTCGCGGCAGCGAGCAACCTGATTTCTGTGAGTTTGGCTGTTGGTAGATGATCCGCGCAGCAACCATTGTCGGCGTCATATGGTGCCAGATTTGGTTGCTCTTGCGCTTGAAAGAGCCATAATGATGCATAACAGCTTATGCTAAATCTCGCACTCGTGGCTGAGCTGAGCGATGAGATGCGCAGGCATTGCTGTCAGCGGCGCGGCATTCCTACGGCGTTGGCAGCGCAGATAGCGCAGATCCATTATCGTGATGCTGGGCGCTGCTTATAGATGCGGCCTGCGCTTCTTTTTCGCCCTGTCCGCTGCTCTTGGTGCTGGTAACTGCTGATCAGACGCTGCACGGCGCTGTAAATTGCAGCGTGAGCGCCGTGTGCATGAATATGCTGTCTAAGCCATGCGCTGCTCATCTTGGCCATCATGCAGCTGCGATGATCGCGAGCCTCTGGCCGACCGTTTCTACATGCCGACCCGTTAAGCACCTATGGGTTCATAAGCTATTGCTCAATTATCGCGGCGTCGTGCTCTGCACAGATCGCAAGCGCTGCTGGGCTTTGACCATGCGCTGCTGTGCCTTGTCCGCTGATAATTTCGCCCTGCTGACCTTAAGCTGCTTGGCCTGCTGCTTGAGCGCGCTGGTCTTGCTGGCATTGGCCGCCGTTTGCGCGGTGAGTTCCGAGATCAGCATGTGATGCTCGCATTCAACAGCTCATCGATGCAGCTTTCCGCCATCTGTTGCAACTTCCTGCCCACGGCCTTGACCTGCGGCGTGCTGCTCTGGTTCAGGGCTGTGCTGGCATTGCGCAGCTTGACCGCGCATCGTGCCATGACCTTTGCGCTGGGTTGCCTGTGCTTGTTGCGCAAGCCGCGCATATAGCTGTCCTCCATGCCCAGCCAATCCCTGCTGAAATCCGTGCTGCTGTGCACAGCGCCCAGCTGTTTAAGCTCGTTGAACACATCATCAATCATGCCCTGACCCTCCATTTTAATTTAGGTGATTCGCCCGCCGCCGCGCATAAATACACGTGCACGCGCACCGCGCGCCTTTACACATATTTATCCAGGCAAGTTCCGTGACATGGACGATTTCCGCGCCGCAGGCCGCGCAGATGCTGGATTTCAGTTTTTAGGCATAGTGGGTGCGGGTACGTTTTTTTAGACTGCAAGGCATTGATCATGCGTGATAATTTTTACGATTTTTGCAAGACGCGCGAGAAGGGAGCGTGGCGGAAATGGTGCGATGAGAACATCGGCGATTTCGATCTGGCCGTCGTCCTGCATCTGCCGCATCATCAAGCGCATCTCTCTGCCGCCGTCGCCAAGCAGCTGCTCAGCCATAACATTCGCATAGCCTTCGCAATGCTGTACAGGCATTTCTTGGGCA
>DAIMHB010000165.1:0-5329 GCA_036723545.1 Beijerinckiaceae bacterium | reverse complement strand
GGCATATATCATCACTCAAAGCCCATGTTGGCGGCGAGGGCACAGGGGTCGGCACCTCATAATTATGGGTATTGTCGGCAAAGCGGATGGGCGGCCAGAGCATCCAGCCATGCGCGTTGATTTCGTCGGCAATCACAGGGTCGCGGTAGTCGGTTTGCGCCAGAAAGCCGCCGAATTTTGCCTCCTCATAGGTGAACAGCACCGGAAACAGCCATTCACCCTTATATGAGGCGAGAATGGGCCGGTCATTGGCGATACATTCGGCAAACAGCGAGAGCACAAACATCAGGCCAAAAATCCAGAAGGCCCAATAGCCGCGCCGGTTGGCCTTGAAATTGGCCAGGCGGCGCTGGTTCATCGGCGAAAGGCGTTTGGCGGGCAGGGGCGGGGCCAGCGTGGTCATGCTCAGACCTCCCGCGTTTCAAAATCAATGCGCGGATCAATCCACGTATACATCAAATCCGACAGGAGCCCGACAATCAGCCCCATCAGCGAGAAAATATACAGCGTGGCGAACACCACCGCATAATCACGATTGACGATGGCCTCATAGGACAACAGCCCCAGACCATCGAGCGAAAAGGTGAATTCTATGAGAAGCGAACCGGTGAAAAAGGCGCTGATAAAGGCGCCGGGAAAACCGGCAATCACAATCAGCATGGCATTGCGAAACACATGGCCATAGAGCACCTGACGCTCACTCAGCCCTTTCATGCGCGCGGTTTGTACATATTGTTTGCGGATTTCATCCAGAAACGAATTTTTGGTGAGAAAGGTCGTGGTGGCAAATGAACTGATCGACATGGCAAAAATCGGCAAGGCAATATGCCAGAGATAGTCCGTTATTTTATGGATGAGAGTAAAATTCGCCCAGCCCTCGGAGGTCAGGCCACGCAGCGGAAAAATCTGCCAGAATGAGCCACCGGCAAACAGCACAATTAGCAAAATCGCAAACAAAAACCCTGGCACAGCATAGCCGACAATAATCACCGCCGAGGTCCAGACATCAAAGCGCGAGCCATCCCGCACCGCCTTGGCAATGCCGAGCGGAATGGAAATCGCATAGGAAATCAGGGTCATCCACAGGCCAAGGGTCATGGAGACCGGCAGCTTTTCCTTGATCAGCGTCAGCACAGGCGTGTCGCGGTAAAAGCTCTTGCCAAAGTCAAAGACGGCATAATTCTTGACCATCAGAAAAAAGCGCTCATAGGCGGGCTTGTCGAAGCCGAATTGCTTTTCGAGTTCGGCAATCAGTTTCGGGTCAAGCCCCTGCGCGCCGCGATATTTTGAGGAGGCTTCGGCGCTGGCTGTGCTGGAGCCGATGTCCCTGCCGCCGCCAAAGCGTGAGGTGGCGGAGGAATCCAGCCCCTGCAACTGCGCCACAATGCGCTCCACTGGCCCGCCGGGGGCAAATTGCACCACAACAAAGGTCAGCAGCATAATGCCGAACACAGTGGGAATCATCAGCAGCAGGCGGCGGGCAATATAGGCCAGCATCAGCCGCGCCCGATTTTTTTGGCTTTTTCAGCGTCAAACCACCATGTGCCGGGGGCGCCGGTGCCAAATTTGGGCGTGGTGAGGGGCCTGGCATATTCGTCCCAATAGGCAATCCAGGCCTGATCGCGGTGCCACATCGGAATCCAGTAGCGTCCGGCGCGCAGCACGCGATCAAGCGCCATGGCCGCCACATTCAATTCGGCGCGGGTTTCGGCCTTGGCAATGCGTTCGACCAGTGCATCAACCACTGGGTCGCTGATGCCCGACACATTCAGCCCGCCTTCTGTTTTCGCCGCCTCAGAGCCATAAATCTGGCGAAGGCTGTCTCCCGGCGTCAGCGAGCCGCTGCGGTTGAGGGTGATAATGTCAAAGTCGAAGGTTTTGATGCGCGCCTGATATTGCGCGGCATCCACCAGTCTCATGGTGGCCTTAATGCCCAGACGACCTAAATTTTGCTGGAACGGCTGGGTATGCGGCTGCAATGCGCCGGAGGAGTCGAGAAATTCAATCTCGAAGGGTTTGCCGCTCGGCAGTTTTAAAATGCTGCCCTCGCGCGTGCAGCCCGCCGCCAGCAGCATGTCATTGGCTTTTTTCAGCAAGGCGCGGTCAGCCCCCGACCCGTCCGAGACCGGCGGCACATAGGGTTCGCCAAACACTTCATCCGGCACTTTGCCGCGAAACGGCTCCAGCAGCGCCAGCTCTGCTGGGGAGGGCTTGCCTTTGGCCATCATCGGCGTGCCCTCAAAATAGGAGGCGGTGCGGGTGGCCGAGGAATACATGATGTTTTTATTGGTCCATTCAAAATCAAACACCAGCCCCAGCGCCTCGCGGATGCGTGGGTCATGGAATGTCTCGCGGCGCAGATTGTAGAGCCAGCCCTGAATGGTGGCGGGCAGGCCGCTGGGCAGCGCCTCTTTCTTCACGCGGCCCTCTTTTATGGCCGGAAAGTCATAGCCGGTGGCCCAGATGCGGGATGTATATTCCTCGTGATAGGTGATGGTGCCGTTTTTAAAAGCCTCAAAGGCCACCTGCCGCTCGCGAAAATATTCATAACGAATGGTGTCAAAATTATTTTGGCCGACATTAACGGGCAAATCCTTGCCCCAATAGTCGGCAACACGCTCAAATTCAACAGTGCGGCCCTGCTCGAAACGGGCGAGCCTGTAAGCGCCGGAGCCGAGCGGCGCCTCCAGCGTCGTGGCCTCAAAATCACGGTTGGCCCAATAATCGGCAGAGAAAATGGGCATTCCGGCCACGGCCAGATGCAGGTCACGGCTGCGGTTGGGCGAAAGCGTGACCTTCACCACATCCTCAGCTTCGGCCTCGGCACTGGTCATTTCATCGAGAGTTTCGCGGTAAAGCGGATGCCCCTTGCTTTTGAGAATATTAAGCGAAAAGGCCACATCGCGGGCGGTGAGCCGGGTGCCATCATGAAACCGCGCCTCGGGACGCAGCAAAAAGCGATAGGTCAGCTTGTCATCCGACACGCGCACGGCGCGCGCCACCAACCCATAAAGCGCGTCCGGCTCATCCGCTGAGCCAGCCATCAGGCTGTCAAAGCACATGTCCATGCCCGCAGCGCCGTCACCTTTCAGCACATAAATATTGAACGTGTCGAAGGTTTCAAAATTCTGGTTGCCATTGGTGGAGGTCAGTTGCAGCACAAGGCTCCCTCCCTTGGGCGCCTGCGGATTGACATAGGCAAAATATTTGAAATCGGGCGCTTGCGCCAGTTCGCCAAAGGCGGAAAGGCCGTGGGTCTCGCGGTCGGCGGCGCGGGCAAGGGCGGGCAGAGCCAAAGCCGACAGGCCTGCGGGCAGAAATTTCAGCACGGACCGACGATTGAGAGTGAACACAGCGCGCCTCGACTTAAGTGATTCGCTTCAAATTAGTGGGTTTTTGTTAAATATTCTACGGGCAAGCATAATGGCCCAAAACAAAAGGGCCGGAGATGATCCGGCCCTGTGTGTGGAATGTTTCAGTTTGCGCTTATTTCGGGAAATCGACCGGCGCGTCAGACAAGGTGCGCAGATAAGCCAAAATATTGGCGCGCTTTCCGGCGTCTTTTTCACCGGCATAGCCCATTTTGGTGCCGGAAACATAGGCCTTCGGATTGGTGATGAAGGCGTTGATTTCCTCATAGCCCCAGTTGCCGCCCTTGGCCTTCATGCCGTCCGAATAGGCAAAACCGGCAACAGAGCCCTTGGCGCGGGACACAACACCATAAAGCGGCGGGCCCACCTTGGCAGCGCCGCCCTTTTCAAAGCTGTGGCAGGCGGTGCAGGCCTTGGCGCTGGCTTCGCCCTTAACAGGGTCGGCCTTGGCCAGCAGAACGGGCAAGGGTTCATCCGGTGTGGCGGGGGCTGCGGCTTCGGCTTTGCCCGGGGCCTCAGCCGCGGCCAGCTCATAACCGGCCTTGGCAGGTTTTTCATGGGAGAAGATGCCATTGGAGACAATGCCGAGCCCCATGACGAACAGCAAAGTTCCAAGAACTGCACCGGCAATCTTGTTGAACGCGAGATCATCCATACCAAAGGCTCCGTCAGGCTTGTTCTAAATTTCTAAGAGCACAATATCCAAGCAAAAGCGGGTTTTGAAAAGTGCTCATTTCATATTTTCTAACTACAGGCATTGCGCCCGTCTTGGCAACACGTATAAACGCCAAATCATTGCTACTTTTTGCCGCTTGAGCTGAAAATTCAGGATGCACCATGTCTGACCCGCTTATTCTCATTCCCGCGCGGATGGCCTCCACCCGTTTGCCGGGCAAAATGCTGGCCGATATTCACGGCCTGCCGATGATTGTGCATGTCTGGCAGCGCGCCATCGAGTCCGGTATCGGCCCTGTGGTGGTCGCCACTGATTCGCGCGAGATTGTTGCGGCGGTGGAGGCGGCGGGCGGCGCGGCGGTGATGACCGCTGAGGCGCATCAGTCCGGCTCCGACCGGATTTTTGAAGCGCTGCAGGCCGTTGACCCGAATGGCCGGCATGATGTCATTGTCAATGTGCAGGGTGATCTGCCCACGCTTGACCCGCGCATTCTGATGGCCGCGCTTTTGCCCTTGGCCAATCCGGCGGTGGATATTGCCACGCTGGGCGCGCTGATTGCGCGGGAGGACGAAAAAACCGATCCGAATGTGGTGAAAATCATCGGCTCCGAACTCACGCCGCACCATTTACGCGCGCTCTATTTTACCCGTGCCACTGCGCCGTGGGGCGAGGGGCCGCTCTATCATCACATCGGCCTTTATGCCTATCGCCGCAAGGCGCTGGAGCATTTTGTCGGTTTACCGCCTTCCCCTTTAGAAAAACGCGAAAAGCTCGAACAGCTGCGCGCGCTGGAGGCGGGACTGCGCATAGATGCGGTGATTGTGGACACGGTGCCGCTGGGCGTTGATGGCCCGCATGATCTGGAGCGGGCAAGAGACCTGCTGGCAAGAGAGCTGTTGCAATGAAAGCCAAACCCATGACCCATAAAATAGCCTATCAGGGTGAGCCGGGCGCCAATTCCGATATTGCCTGCCGTGATGTTTATCCCGATATGGAGCCCTTGCCCTGCGCCACCTTTGAGGATGCGCTCAATGCCATTTCCGATGGCAGCGCCGATCTTGGCATGATTCCGATTGAAAATTCCATTGCCGGACGGGTGGCGGATATTCATCATCTCATGCCAAAATCCGGTCTTTACATTGTCGGCGAATATTTTTTACCCATTCATTTTCAGCTTCTTGGCCTGCCGGATGCAAAACTCGAAGACCTGACCGATGTGCACAGCCATGTTCATGCGCTGGGTCAGTGCCGCAAAATCATCCGCAAGCTGGGCCTGCGCGGT
>DAIMHB010000164.1:0-5335 GCA_036723545.1 Beijerinckiaceae bacterium | reverse complement strand
CCCTCCGGCTTTTTGGTTTGATAAAGGTCAAATTTATAGGCGCGCAGTTTCAGGCCCATAGCGACGTCCGCCGCAATGGAGGCCGCGTCGGCATGGGCGGGCAGATCGACAATCACAGTGGTGTCGCGCCCCGCACCAATTTTGCCATAAGTGAACCCGCCCAGCGTCACGGCATCGAATTCGCCATCCGCAGCACCGACACCCACCACAATCAGGCGGCCAATGTCCAGACCGGCAGGGGACAGAATTTCCATGGCGGAACTGGCTTTGCCGGAAAATTTGGCGGCCGTCGCAGCCGACTTCACCACCGACACGGCGGCCCCGAGAGCAGCTTCAGTGGCCGCAGACAAGGCCAGATCGGCTCCCGCAAACACCACCCAGGTATGGGTTTCTTTTTTGGCCTTGTTTTTGGGCACAAGGGTTTCATCCAGACCGATCAGATGCAGCTTGACAAATTCAGACATGAGGAACTCACTTTATCTATGTTTGACCATGAAAATGGTACGTCCGGACAAAATTGTCCAGTCACACCCCCGCATTCACGCTGTGAAAACGCGACAAAATTCAACACACATGCACTTATGCTGCGGCAGGCTCAAGCCTGCCGGCGCAAGGCGGCCACATAAAACCCGTCCGTGCCGCTGCTGTGGGGCGAGAGCCTTATGCCCGCGCCAAAGCGCGAGGCAAAAGGCCGGAGCTGTTCAAGCCCGCTGGCTGCAATCATTTCGCCAGAATCAACCGCCACCCAGCCGGGGTGATTGCGCAGAAACCGCGAGACGCGCTCCTCATTTTCCTCACGCAGCACCGAGCAGGTGACATAGATCATGCGGCCGCCGATTTTGGCAAAATTCGAGGCTTTATCCAGCACCTGATCCTGCTCGTTCAGACGCAGCGAAAGATTGGGCTGGCGAAGGCGCCATTTGGCATCGGGGTTGCGCCGCCATGTGCCGCTGCCGGTGCAGGGCGCATCGACAAACACAACATCCTGACGGCCCAGCAGATCGTCCAACTCCAGGACTTTGGCTTTGGGGCTGCGCACCTCGACATTGGTAATGCCCGCGCGGGTGAGGCGGTCGAAAATCGGCATCAGACGGCGGCCATCGGCATCAGTGGCGACCAGCGTGCCCTGATTGTGCATCATGGCCGCAAGCGCCAGCGTTTTGCCGCCACCGCCCGCGCAAAAATCCATAACCCTCATGCCCGGCTTGACGCTTGAAAGCAGCGCGGCCAGTTGCGAGCCCTCATCCTGCACTTCGATCTGGCCAAGGGCATGGGCAGGTTCGGCCTGCAAGGCGGGGCCGCGGCCATCCTCACCAATGACAATCCGCAAGCCTACAGGCGACAGGTGTGCAGGCTGGGCCCCCAGATGGGCCAGCGCCGCCAGAACCTCGTCCCGCGTGGCCTTGAGCGTGTTGACACGCAAATCCACCGGCGCGCGCTGGCTCAGGGCCGCGCCCTCAGCTTCGGCATCTTCGCCATAAATGGACACAAAGGCCGATTCCAGCCATTTGGGCAGATTGCCACGCACCCACAAAGGTGCGTCCGAGAGGTCGCGCGCGCCAAGGCGGTCTGTTTCTTCCGCGCTCAGCGGCGTCGAGGCAAAGCGCTCACCGGCAGGGCACAGCGCCGCAATTTCCTCAATCGACAGGCCGCGAACAAGGGCAAGACTGCCCAGAACCAGCGCACGCGGTGTTTCTGCCTTCATGATCCATGTGGCGGAGGCTTTGACGCGCAAAGCGTCAAACACCAGCGCACCAATGGCCGAGCGGTCTTTCGAGCCGGCAAAACGGTGACTTAGGCCCCAATCCTTCAAGGCGTCGCTGGCAGGGCGGCGGCGGGCTTCAATATCGGTTAAAATTTCAATGGCGGCGGTTATGCGTGCAATAGGTGTCATTGCCATTGCATAGCGGCTAAACCGTCACTCTGCGAGACAAATTTTGCAAAGCCGGAACTTTCGGCTCAAAACGAAACCACACCCCCAACTGCGGCGTGAAATGGATCGGCTCTGCCATGCCCCGCGCCCGGCGTGAAATTAAATATAAACGGGATTAAATTCAAAAAAATATGTATTTTATGCCGTTAGGTCAGTAAAGATAAATGTGATTTGGCTTTAAAATTTGGTTTTCAGGCTAATCAACAATGTTATTGTGATGTTCATGGATCTGTAATGATGATTCGTATTGGAAAATTCTGTAAGGAGTATTCAGGTGGGCATCAATGATTTGTCAGCCATGTCCGGCTTCAGTATTGTCTCTTCGGTGGACGAAGGCCGGACAGACACAGGCCATGACGCGCTTAACCTGATCGAGGTGGCCGGACGAATCAAATGGTTTGACGTCTCCAAAGGCTATGGCTTTGTGGTGCCGGACAATGGCCTTGGTGACATTCTGCTGCATGTGACTGTGGTGCGGCGGGACGGATTTCAAACCGTGGCGGAAGGCGCGCGCATCATCTGCGAGGTGCAGCAGCGGGACAAAGGCTATCAGGTTTTTAAGGTGCTCTCGATTGACGACTCCACGGCGGTTCACCCCGCACATATGCCCGCAGCCCGCACGCATGTGCAGGTGGTGCCCACCAGCGGCTTTGAAATTGCCGTGGTCAAATGGTTCAACCGCACCAAAGGCTTCGGATTTTTAACGCGCGGCGACGGAACCGACGATATTTTTGTGCATATGGAAACATTGCGCAAATATGGCATTGCCGAAGTCAAGCCGGGGGACTGCGTGCTGGTGCGCTTTGGAGATGGCAAAAACGGACTCATGGCCTCCGAGGTGCGCCCGCTGGAAGGCAGCCGCCTTCCGCATTCGCATTAACAGGCGGCATCCGTCACCTTCCACCCATCCAAGGAAAGCATGGGTTGGGCAGCGTGGGGAGGCCATAAAGCTCCGCCCTTTGGCGCGGTTTAAGGGCCTTCCTGTTCTGCAATCTCTTTCAGATATTGGCCGTAACCGCTTTTGCCTAAAGCCAGGGCCAGAGCGCCAAGCTGATCGCGTGTGATAAAACCCTTGCGGTATGCAATTTCCTCAGGCGCGGCAATGCGCACGCCTTGGCGTTTTTCCAGAGCCCGCACAAAGGTCGAGGCATCCACAAGCGACTCCGGCGTGCCTGTATCCAGCCAGGCATAGCCGCGACCCAGCGTTTCCACCGCAAGCGTGCCGCGCTCCAGATACATCCGGTTCACATCAGTGATTTCAAGCTCGCCGCGCGCCGAAGGCTTAAGACTACGGGCGATTTCAACAACATCAGAATCGTAGAAATATAATCCGGTGACGGCAAATTTCGACTTGGGATGCAACGGCTTTTCCTCAATGGAAATGGCCTTGCCGCTTTTATCAAATTCGACAACGCCATAACGCTCGGGATCCTGCACCTGATAGGCAAAAACCGTGGCGCCGCTGCGGTTTCTGGCGCGGCGGCAGACATCATCCAGCCCATGGCCATAAAAAATATTATCGCCCAAAATCAAGGCCGACGGCCCCTGCCCAACAAAATCAGCGCCCAGAATATAGGCCTGCGCCAGACCATCGGGACTTGGCTGCACAATATAGGACAGCTCTAGCCCCCAGCGTTCGCCATTTCCCAGCAAATCCTGAAACATCGGCAGATCACGCGGTGTTGAAATGATCAATATTTCACGAATCCCCGCCAGCATCAGCACGCTCAGAGGATAATAGATCATCGGCTTGTCATAGACCGGCAACATCTGTTTTGACACGGCCAAAGTCATCGGGTGTAAACGTGTGCCGCTGCCACCCGCCAGAATAATACCCTTCATAGGACGTTTCCTTTACATATCAGGTCGATGGTTTCGCGCAAACTGTCCTGCCAGTGGGCAAGCGTGATATTATGCACAGCTGTCAGCTTCTGGCCATCAAGACAGGAATAGGCCGGACGCCGCGCCGGTGTCGGATATTCGGCGGTGGAAATGGACACAACCTTGGCGCTGGGGCCGCCCTGCGCCGCAGAGAGCTTAAAAATCTCGCGGGCAAAATCAGCCCATGAAATCGGGCCGCCCTGCGCTGTCATGTGGAAAACGCCGCGCAAAGCCGCATCCGCCGGACGTTCGAGCAGGTTTTTGGCCACAGCCTCGATACAGGCGGCAATGTCTATTGCCGATGTCGGGGTGCCGAACTGGTCGGCCACCACACGCAGTTCATCCCGAGTGGTCGCAAGGCGCAACATGGAGCGGACAAAATTGGCACCAAAAGGCGCATAGACCCAGGCGGTGCGCAAAATGACGTGATTTTCCGTGGCCGCCACAACAGCCGCCTCACCGGCCAGTTTGCTGGCTCCATAGGTGCCAAGCGGATGTGTCACATCGTCTTCCCGCAAGGGCTGAATGGCCGTGCCGTCAAAGACATAATCGGTTGAAATCTGGACAACAGGCACATGCAGCGCTTTTGCCGCCTGCGCCACAGCCCCTGCCCCGCGCGCATTGATGGCAAAGGCCAGATCGGGTTCGGATTCGGCCTTGTCCACCGCTGTATAGGCCGCCGCATTGACAATCACATCCGGATTGAAGCGGGCAAACAGCGGCGTCAGATCCGTGTCCTGCGCAAGGTCAAGCTCGGGCCGACCTAAAGCGATGACCTCAACATCCGCTCCGGCGCGCTACCGCAAAGCCGTCACCACCTGCCCCTGTGTGCCGGTTACAAGCAGCCGCATTATTGCCCCGCTTTGAGCAGGCCCAGCCGCTCACCGGCATAAACCTTGTCACGCAGGGGCCGCCACCACCATTCATTGTCAATATACCAGTGCAGGGTTTTGATGATGCCGGTTTCAAAGGTCTCCTGCGCCCGCCAGCCCAGCTCCGTTTCCAGCTTTGTGGCATCGATCGCATAGCGCTGGTCATGGCCGGGGCGGTCTGCCACATGGCGGATCAGCTCCGCGCGCGGCCTGTTCGCGGGCACCAGCTCATCCAGCGCCGCGCAGATGGTGCGGACAATCTCAATATTCTGCCGCTCATTGCGGCCCCCGACATTATAGGTCTCGCCAAGCCGCCCCTTTGTCACGATGAGATGCAGCGCACGCGCGTGATCATCAACATAAAGCCAGTCGCGCACATTCGTGCCTGCGCCATAGACCGGCAATTCCTGCCCGTGCAGCGCGTTGAGAATGACCAGCGGAATCAGTTTTTCCGGAAAATGATAGGGGCCATAATTATTTGAACAGTTGGATACGATCACCGGCAGGCCATAGGTGCGGTGCCAAGCTATGGCCAGATGGTCGGCTGCCGCCTTCGAGGCCGAATAAGGCGAGGATGGGTCATAGGGTGTTGTCTCCGAGAACAAGCCTTCCGCCCCCAGCGATCCATAGACTTCATCGGTTGAAACAT
>DAIMHB010000163.1:1927-5353 GCA_036723545.1 Beijerinckiaceae bacterium | reverse complement strand
ACCAGCGAGACCGCTTACCGCGTGACGCTGGCGGTTGCCGGATTCACCCCGGACAAACTGTCGATCGAGACCCGCGAAAATACACTCACCATACGCGGTGGCAAACAGACCGCTGAAAATGACAATGCCTCCAGCAAGCCCGAAGTTCTGTATCAGGGCATTGCCGCGCGCAGCTTCGAGCGTCATTTCCAGCTTGCCGACCATGTGGTTGTGACCGGCGCAAAGCTGGAAAATGGTCTGCTGCATGTGGATCTGGTGCGCGAAGTGCCAGAGGCGAAAAAGCCGCGCGCCATTCCGATCAATGTCACCTCAAACGCCAAAACCATCGAGGCCGCTCAGGCGGCCTGAGGATACGGCCTGATTCATCTGCCCCCTCGCTGCAAAGTGAGGGGGTTAATGTGTGTCCTTGACCTCAAAGCCATGCGCGAAGGGGTCGCGGTCATCAATGAAAATGGTGTTATAGCCGGTCATCCGCGCCCAGCCCTCGATGGAGGGTATGATGGCGTCATAATGGCCGGCGCGTGTGGCCCGCTCAACGCGGCCCCGGAACAGCGAGCCGATGATGCTCTCGTGAATAAATTCGTCGCCCACCTTTAATTTGCCCTTGGCCGCCCATTGCGCCATACGCGCGGAGGTGCCGGTGCCGCAGGGCGAGCGGTCAATCGCCTTGTCGCCATAAAACACCGCATTGCGGGCGGTGGCCCCCGCCACTGTCGGCGCGCCGGTCCATTGCACATGGCTTAAGCCGTTGATGGCGGGATTCTCGGGGTGGATAAATTCATATTTTTTACGGAATGCCGCCCGCACCTTCGGGCTCCAGCGCAGAATATCCGACGGATTGACATGATCCAGTCCGGCAAAATTCTTCTGCGGGTCAATGATGGCGTAAAAATTACCACCATAGGCGACATCGGCGACAATTTCGCCCAAACCCTCCACCTCGGCGGTCAATTCGCTCGAATGCAGAAAGCTGGCGACATTGGTCAGGCGCACGCTTTCAATATATGGACCGTTTTGGACATAACGCGCCTCAACAAGCCCGGCAGGCGTGTCAATGCGCAGCAGGCCGGGCTCTTTGGGTGTCACCAGCCCGCGCTCCAGCGCCATGGTGACCGTGCCGATGGTGCCATGTCCGCACATCGGCAGACAGCCGGAGGTTTCGATAAAGAGAAAAGCAATGTCACAATCGGGCCGTGTCGGCGGGTAGAGAATGGCGCCCGACATCATGTCATGCCCGCGCGGTTCAAACATCAGTCCGGTGCGAATCCAGTCAAATTGCGCCAGAAAATGCGCACGCTTTTCAACCATATTGGTGCCGACAAGCTGCGGGCCACCGCCCGCCACCAGCCGCACCGGATTGCCACAGGTGTGGCCATCAACGCAAAAAAATGTATGAACCGCCATGGGAGTGCCTTTTTAGATTTTATATGCGCCCAGATCCGGCCGGTTTTTCAGCGCGGTGGTGACAATATCTTCCACGCGCTTGCGCTCAGCGCCGGTCAGGGCCATGCGCGGCAGGCGGCACACATCATTGGAGCCAACCGCCAGCGCTTCCGCCAGCTTGATATTCTGCACCAGCTTGGTCGAAACATCGAGGTCCAGTACCGGCTGGAACCAGCGGTAAATCTCCAGCGCTTCAGCGCGGCGCTCGGCCTTCATCAGCTTGTAAATGGCGACTGTTTCGGCAGGAAAGGCGCAGACAAGACCGGCCACCCAGCCATCCACACCCACGGCAAGGCTTTCCAGCGCCAGATTGTCCACACCTGTGAACACCGCATAGCGCTTGCCAAGCTGGTTGAAGATTTGCGTGACGCGGCGCACATCATCGGAGGATTCTTTAATGGCCACAAACAAGGGCTCCGCAGCCATGTCGGCCAGCATGGCCGGGGTAATGTCCACGCCATAGCTCACCGGATTGTTATAGATCATCACCGGCAGGCCGGCGGCACGGGTGACGGCGGTGTAATGGGCGATGGTTTCGCGCGCATCCGAGCGGTAGGGAATGGCGGGCAGCACCATCAGGCCTGCCGCGCCGGCTTTGGCCCCTTCTTCGGCCAGTTTTGCCGCGCGGCGGGTTGAGCCTTCCGAAACGGTCAGCAGAACCGGCACTTTGCCATCGGCAACCCCAAGGGCAATGTTGAGCACTTCAATTTTCTCATCCGGTTCCAGTGTGGAGGCCTCGCCCAGCGAGCCGCACACAATGAGGCCGTCAACACCCGCGTCCAGTTGCAAGCGGAAGCAACGTTCCATCTCGGCGCGGTCAAGGCGGTCTTGCGCCGTGAATTTTGTTGTAACAGCCGGGAAAACACCGGACCAGCGGGGCAAGCTCATGACATCTCCTTGAATTTGTGACAGACTCAGGCAATCTAGCATGTAAGCGTGAGAGAAAATCACCAAATTTCGACACGAATACCACGTTTATGCCGCTTTTCCGGCCAGAATCAATCGGGTTTGACCGGCCCGACAGAGTCGCGCATCACCAGCTCGACGGGCAGGATATCATGATAATCGGGGGGTAGTTTGCCGTCGATAATATCATTGAGCACTTCAACCACGCGCTTGCCATGCTGGCGCAAGGGCGAGCGTGTTGTGGTCAGGGCGGGGCGCATGGCCTCCGGCGTGATATAGGGAAACACATCATCATGGGCGATGACCGAAATATCCGCAGGCACGGAAAGCCCCATGTCACGCAGGGCACGAAAGGCCCCCAGAGCCTGCAACATCGAGCTGCAAAGCAGAGCCGTCGGGCGCGGAGCTTTGCCCAGAGCCTGCATGGTGATGCGGTAGCCACCTTCCTCGGTCATGAGTTCGTTGAACATCAGGCCGGGGTCGGCGCTCAGCCCCGCCTGGGCCAGTGCATTGCGAAAGCCGCGCTCGCGGCTGGCGGCAAAGTCGAAATGTTTGGGTGCATTGATGAAGGCAATGCGCTTATGGCCAAAACCGATGAGTAATTGAGCCGCGCGCTGGAAGGCCACGGCATTGTCAATATCAACCCAGGCATGGGATTTATCATCCTCGGTGCGGCCATGCACAATGAACGGAATTTTCAGGCTGCGCAGCAGGGCGACGCGCGGGTCGTGGCGTGTCGGCCCGTTGACAATAAAGCCATCCGCCAGATGCGAGCGGATAATATCGGCATATTTGGAGCTTTCGCGGTTTCTGTCGGGCATGGACAGATTGATGCTCATGTCCCGCGTGGCCAGAGCCTCGGTTGCGCCAGCCAGAAATTCAAGAAAATGCGGGTCGAACAACAGGCCCAGCCCATCCTGAAACACAATGCCAATATTGCCGCTGCGCCCTGTGGCCAGAGACCGCGCAATGGAATTGGCACGATAGCCAAATTCGGCGGCGGCTGTCAGCACACGGTTGCGCGTTGCCTCCTTGATTTCCGGATAGCCGTTCAGCGCACGGCTGACCGTCGCCTGA
>DAIMHB010000163.1:0-1917 GCA_036723545.1 Beijerinckiaceae bacterium | reverse complement strand
TCGCCTGACTGAGAGAAAGATGCTCTGCCAGTTGTTTCAGATTCATGGATTTCAAAGCGGCAGACATGCGAGGTTTATATCCCGGTTCAGGCTGATTTCAAACTTTCTGCAATTTTGCGTAAATTTGTGATCAGAGCAAATGATTTTATCAAAGCGCTTTAATTCTGTTACAATTCGACGCATGATGTAAAAAGGACGCCGGTTCGATCTGGCATTGTCAGCCCGTGTCGCCTGCTGGAGGAGAGTTTTATGAGTTCTCAGATTTTGTCCCGTCTGCCGCAAAACTGGTGGCGTGGGGCGGTGATTTATCAGATTTATCCGCGCAGTTTTATGGACTCCAATGGCGATGGGATCGGCGATCTGGCCGGCATTACCGAAAAGCTCGATTATATTGCCGGTCTGGGCGTTGATGCGATCTGGCTCAGCCCTTTCTTCAAATCGCCGATGAAAGATTTCGGCTATGATGTCGAAGATTATTGCGCCGTGGACCCGATGTTCGGCACTTTGGCGGATTTTGATGCCATGGTGGCCAAGGCGCACAGGCTGGGCCTGAAGGTGATGATTGATCAGGTGCTCTCCCACACCGCCGAAAGCCATGCGTGGTTTCAGGAAAGCCGCTCGAATAAAACCAATGCAAAGGCGGATTGGTATGTCTGGGCCGATGCCAAGCCCGATGGCTCGCCGCCCAACAACTGGCTGTCGATTTTTGGCGGCAGTGCATGGCAGTGGGATACGCGGCGCTGCCAGTATTATCTGCATAATTTTCTGGTGTCGCAGCCGGACCTGAATTTCCACAATAAGGATGTGCGCGCCGCGCTTTACGAAACCATAAAATTCTGGCTGGAGCGCGGTGTGGATGGCTTCCGCCATGACACGGTCAATTATTATATGCATGACCCCTTGCTGCGCGACAATCCGGCGGCCAATTCCAAGGGCATGGTTGATGTTCCGGCCGTCAATCCCTATGGCTTTCAGCATCACGTTTATGACAAATCCCGCCCGGAAAACTTGGAAGTGATGCGCGAATTGCGGGCCTTGTTTGACACTTACCCCAATATTGCCGCCGTGGGTGAACTGGGTGCCGGTGCCGAGACCAACCGTCTGATTGCCCAATATACCGAGGGCAGCGATAAAATGCACATGTGCTACGGCTTTGACCTTTTGTCGAGCAAGGCCGAGGCCAAATATATCCGCAATGCGGTCGAGGAATTTGAGGCGGTGGGCAAGGCGGGCTGGATTTGCTGGGCCTTGTCCAACCATGACGTGACCCGCGCCGCCACGCGCTGGAACATGCCTGAACAGTCGATGGAGTTCGCGCCGCTCTCGCTGGCGCTGCTCTGCTCTTTACGGGGTTCGCAATGTCTTTATCAGGGTGAGGAATTGGGTCTGACCGAGGCGGATTTGCCCTTCGAGGTGTTGCAAGACCCCTATGGCATTGCCTTCTGGCCGGAAATGAAGGGGCGCGATGGCTGCCGTACGCCGATGCCCTGGGGGGAGGGCGTGCGCGGCGGCTTCACCACTTCGTCCAGGCCCTGGCTGCCGATTCCACCTGAGCATCGCAAGCGGGCGGTGTCGCGCCAGCTGGGCAGGGCTGGCTCCTCACTGGAGCGGACAAAGCAGTTTTTGCATTGGCGTAAAACGCAAGACCTGCTGATTGACGGCGATATTGTGTTTCATGATGCAGAGGAGCCGGTGCTGGCCTTCAGCCGTATCCTTGGTGACAGAGCGATGATCTGCGTGTTCAATGTCAGCGCCGCCCCCGCGCAATATAATTTGCCGGTTCAGGCCACAGCGCTGGAGGGGCATGGGTTTCACGCCACATTGAGCGGCCAAACGCTGAACCTGCCCAAATATGGCGCGTTTTTCGGGGTTTACCATCTCTAGACTCTGTTGCCTTGAGACGGAAACGTATTCCTC
>DAIMHB010000162.1:0-5378 GCA_036723545.1 Beijerinckiaceae bacterium | reverse complement strand
ATATTTATCAACCCCCTCACACCCGCCTCACCCTCGGCTCCGCCGCCTCCGGTTTGAGCGCAAGGTCGGTAATTGCCCACACCAGCGCGTCGAGACGGTCGGGGCTTTTGCCGCCCGTGAAGCCGCCGGGGCCAAGGGCGCACATTTCGTCTTCCAATTCTGGAAATGCACCCACATGATGCACCCTGCCCTGCTCATAAAGCTGCGCCACAGGCGCGGCGCGTAAATATTTGCCACGCACCGCCCGCACCGCCACCACCGGCACATGGGCGTCGGCCTCGTGAATCACCGCCGCCACCATCTCGCCGCCTTGATTTACCTCAGCAATCAGCGCATCGGCCTCCAGCTGATGATAAAGCGCCACGCACACCGCCGCCCATTGCGCGGGCCGTGCACTGGCCAGTGTTTTGTCCTGCAACACATAAATCTGCTTGTTGCGATCGATTCCTGCCGCCACAATGCCGCAGGCATCTGCCCGCTTGTGAGAAGCGGCAACGGGGTCAACAGCCACCACAATCCGCTGTAACTGCGGCGCTTCGCGCACCCGCAAAGCCTCCAGCAATGCGCGGCTCCAGAGCGCGCCCTGCGCCTCCTCAATCAGGTCGCCATCCAGCTCCTGACGGCCCAGCCTCGTGCCCGCATAGCGCTCTGAAATGGTTTTTAAAAATTGTGGTGCCAGAAACGCCGCATTTTCCGATGTTTTGGCACGGCTGATGACAGTGAGCGGGTCCTGCATCAGCTTTTTGAGCAGAGGCACAGGGCGCGGCGTGGTTGTCACCATCTGGCGCGGGCGGCCAATCCGCAGACCAAATTGCAGCATATCCCATGTGGCCTCGGCATAGGCCCATTTGGCCAGTTCGTCGCACCATGCCGCCTCGAATTGCGGGCCGCGCAGACTTTCCGGATCTTCTGCGGAAAACCCCTGCGCTATCGCACCATTGGGCCAGACCAGACGACGGCGTGAGGCCTCCCACACAGGGCGATTGCGGCCATAATCCAGGCTTAAAAGGCCAGAAATGCCCTCAATCATCACCTCACGCACATCGGCAAAGGTTTCACCCACCAGTGCAATGCGGCCAACAGGCTGAGACGTGAAACGCGGATGCCCCTCCACCAGCGCTTTAATCCATTCGGCACCGGCGCGGGTTTTGCCAGCACCGCGCCCGCCCAGCATCAGCCAGACATACCAGTCCTGACCATTTTTTGCCCGAATTGGCGGCAGTTGATCATCACGCGCCCAAAATTCCCAATCCTGCAACAAGGCTTTCAGCATCGGCCCGCTGAGGTCCTGCAGCAAAAGTTCAAATGTCGTTTGATCCCCGCAGCTTATCAAGGCGCTGCGCAAGCTCCGTGCGCAATTCATCGAGTGAGCTGGGGAATCCATCCGCGGCCTCCGGTTCGCTCGAACTGAGCATGTGCATATCCGCACGATCAAGACGGCGCAGCTCAACCAGAGCCCGCACCAGACTGCCGATTGTCCTTGCCCGCTTTTCAGCGGCAGCGGCGGGCTGAATGGCCGCAGGGCTTTGCTGCAACATGGCCTCAACGGCGGCCAGTTCGCGGCCAAGCTGCGCCTCAATTTTATCGGCCAGCGCCAGCGGGGCCGGGTCGGGGCCGGAAAGATTGGGCAATCCTTCCGCCGATAGATGGCGCAAAGCCCGAAGCGGGCGCTTCGGCCAGCCCCACACATGCCGCGCCTGACGAAAGGCCGGCCCGCTCATCCCGAGACTTTTTGCAATATCATCCAATGTGCAGGCGCTGGTGTCATAAAGCGCCCGCGCCTGCACACGGGCCATTTCCGGCACAGACCGGATATCAAAAACCTTCATAGGGATGCAACCTCCGGAATAAGCAACAGCCGCAAAGGGCCGGCGTGAAAACGCAGACGCTTGTTCTTGGCGCATTGGTGGAGAATGCCTTAACCTTAGCCTGAGAGCGCATGGCTGTCAAGGACAATATTCCTAATTAGGAAATAAAATTATTATCGAGTATATATTTTACATTTTAGCGGGCTGCCCGCGCCAGGCCGGGGTGAAATCATCATCAATTAATGTGCCGATTTTATCTTTTGAAGCTGATCGGGTTGGTTTCTGCGTTGGTTTTGCTGGCAGGGTTCCGCCAGCGGGCACGCTCAGCGAGTCCGGAATCAGCTCCGGATCTATGGCTGCCAGTTTTGCCAATGCATTCAGGCAGTCCTGCGGATTCTGCTTGCACAGGTCTGTCAGCGAGTCTGTGGCGCTGCCAACCACGCTGCGCATCGTCGCAGCCGGCATATCCGTCGTATCGGGCAGCGCGTAGAACACCAGCGACAACCAAAATATAGAGCGCAGTATGAAACCCATAACCCTCTCTCCATGCAGCGATGGCAATCACTGACAGACAAGGTTTAGCACGCGCCTCCCAAGGTTAAGTTGCAGATTTAAATCAAATCGCATTGAAAAAATTAGCACAAAATTTACGAAGGCCGCGTCCTTGGCCAAAAGCTCATTTATTTTCCGGCAAAATGAAAGGGTTTCTCAACCATAGTCAAAGGTTTATGGCGCTTGCGCCCAAAAGCAACGATTAAGCCGCCATTCCCCCACCAAAAAACCAGAAGTTTAGGGTTCAATTAAGACGAGGCTGCCATGATGCGGGCAGTTATGTCACGGGATATTGTCCCTGGAGCGTTGCGTTTTGACCATCACGGCCCATATTTATGCTCAGATCAGCGCCTTGTCGCATAAAAATATACAGGGCCGCCTGTTGGATCAGAGCCGCCATGAATTGTTTTTCATGGCCCGTTTTTGCATATCGGCCTGTGCTGTTGCCAGTGCGCCGCTTTATTTTCTCTGGGCAGGCATACCAAGCCTCTATGAGGTTGCCGCATTCTGCTGCATGATGATGCCGCTTATATCGATAGCGGCCCTGTCCCGCACAGGCCGTTTAGCCTTCGCCCATAGCATCAATGCAGCCGGAACCATCGGCTTTGCCTTTATTCTGACTGCAAGCGGCCACATGTCACCCGATTTTGCTTTGGCCTGGAGCATGATGTTGCCGGTTGAAGCTGCGCTGATGATCGGAAAGCGGGGCGCGCTTCTCACCGGACTGTGCGTGCTGGCGGCCTTCAGTATTTTATCTCTTGGCGATGGTCTTGGAATTTTTGTTCTGAACCCTGCGGCCTCCTCGCACCCTCTGCTTCTTGCGGTGCCTGTAATGCTCTATGGCCTATGGCTTAGCCTTGCGGGCCTGCGTCTGATGGATGTTTCCAAACAGGAAAATTCCAGTCAGGCTGCTGATTATACCGCGCTGACCCAGATTATCCGTGATCTGATCATCCGCACAGACCGCACCGGCTCTGTGCTGAAAGCCAGCGCCAATGGACTCGCACAATTCAATCTTGAATTGAAAGATCTCTCCGGGCGCGGATTGTTTGAGCGCATTCATGTGGCAGACCGGCCGCTGTATCTGAAAACGCTCAGCGATGCTGTCAATATGCGGCAGACAAGCACAGCCGTGCTGCGGTTGCGCAGCACCGGCACAAATATTTATGACAGCAATGTCGTGCCGGTGTTCCGCTGGGTCGAAATCAGCAGCCATGCCCTGCCCATCACAGAGGCGGAAGACATCTCATCTTCGCTCGAAATTGTCTCCATTTTGCGCGATATTACGGATCAGATCACCCGCGAATCTGAAATTCTGGCCGCCCGGGAGGATTCGGACATCGCGGCAAAGTGGAAAGACCGCTTTCTGGCCAATGTCAGCCATGAATTGCGCACCCCGCTCAACGCCATTATCGGGTTTTCGGATATGCTCTCCAATGAGCAGATCGCTCCGAAAGACCCGGCAAAAATCCGCGAATATGCCTCCATTATCTGCACCTCGGGGCAGCATCTGCTTGAGGTGGTCAATACGATTCTGGATATGTCCCGAATTGAATCCGGCAATTACGAGCTTGATTCCGAACCCTTCGATCTGGCAAAAATCATCGAGCAGACCTGCGATATGGTTCGCCTGAAAGCCGAGGCCAATGGCGTGACCATCCTGCGGCACCTTGATGCGCGAATTACGGAAATGACCGCAGACAAACGCGCGGTCAAACAGATCTTGCTCAATCTTGTGTCCAATGCCGTGAAATTTACCCCGCGTGATGGCAGGGTTGAAATTTCCACACGGCCAGACGGCAATCATGTTCTGTTCATCGTATCGGACAATGGCATAGGCATTTCCGCACCAGATCTTGCCAAGCTGGGCAATCCGTTCTTTCAGGTCAGCCGTGAACATAACCGCAGCCACGAAGGCACCGGCCTCGGCCTGTCTGTCGTGCGCGGACTTGTCGGCCTTTACAATGGCCGCATTTCCATTGACAGCGCCCCCGGCCAGGGCACCACAATCACTGTGCGGCTGCCGGTGGATCGCGGCGCATATCCAACACAAGCGCCAGAGCCGGCAAAAATCGAAATTATGCCGCATTATCAGACGGCCAAAATTGAATCTTTCGCGCATTATGCCGGCTCCGCATCGCGCATCACGGGGCGCGCGTCATGACGCCGCGGTCAAAGCCCGTCAGGGCGCAACACCGAAGCCACACCACCTTCACTCCGGCGGGCGGGCGGGCAAGGTCCGGCTGGTTCAGCCGGTTTATCGGCCATATCCTGCATGATCCGGCACGCGCTGTTGCGATGAGTCTGCTGCTCACCGCGCTTGCCAGCGTCGTCATCAATGCGCTCTATCTGCAACCGGTCCGCCATCCGGCGCCGGTGTTTGAGGTTCCGGCCAATGCCATGCCGCAGGACACCCAATCCGAACCGGCCCCTGCGCAGGTGCCGGTGCCAGTTGCGCGCAGTTCGGCTTTCTCAACCGCCATGCCGCCGATAGATGATGCAGCTTTGCCCGCCACCGGTTTTTCTGAACCTCCATCAACACCCTCTGCGGTAACTGCGGCTGCAACAGCCGTTCAAAAGCCGGATCAGATTGGTGATCTGATCACAAACTCGACAGCAAAACCGCCTGCCCCGAGCCCCACCGTTCTCAATGCCCAGCGTGCGCTGGCCAAGCTGGGCTATTCAGTCCGGCCGGACGGCATCAATGGCGGCAGCACACGGCAGGCCGTGGAACGTTTCGAGCGTGATAACAGACTTCCAGTCAAAGGCGACCTCACGCCGAAAATACGCCGCGAACTGTCGATTGCAACCGGCATAGTCATCGAATAATGCGGCTTCGTTCTGATTTTTGGGTTTCCGCCTATCTGCGGCGCTGCCAGAGTGAAGGGGTCTTTGCAGCCTTGCGTTATCGCGGCGCAGCGGAAGCCGGAGCCATAGCCATCAAGGTTGATCATCTTGATGGCACAGCCGCGCTCTATTTGCCCGCCCCTCACAGCGAAATGACCGAAGGCGTGGAGC
>DAIMHB010000161.1:0-5383 GCA_036723545.1 Beijerinckiaceae bacterium | reverse complement strand
TCAACGGGGAGAAGGACAGGATGAGGGGCATAAATCATAAAAATGCCCCTCACCCCACCCTCTCCCCGCTCGCGGGGAGAGGGAGATGTTTCCATCTAAAGGCAACAGACTCTAGATTTGTGCAGCCAGCGGTTTGCAGCCCGGCGTTTAGAGAAATGTGAATGACAATGGAACGCTCGACGATTGTTCGCGTGCGCGAGGGCCTTCATGCCCGTCCGGCGACGCGCTTTGTGAAATTGGCCAAAACCTTTGGTTCTGATGTTGAACTCATCCGCGCCGACAAATCGGTCAGCGCCAAAAGCTCAGTCAAACTGATGCTTCTGGGCGTCAAGGAACATGATGCTGTTGTTCTGCGCGCCACCGGTGAGGACGAAGCTCAGGCACTGGCCGCCCTGATTGCCTTTCTGGAAAATCCGGAGGCCGGACTTGATGACGAGACAGCGCAGGGCGCGCCGCCGCATGAACCCGTCGCGTTCACTCCCGCGCCTGTGCCTTCGGTTTCGCAAACCGCCGCGCCCTTGCCTTTTGCGGACACGCCGGTGCAGGGCATAGCCGCAAGCGAAGGCTGTGTGATCGGCAGTGTTTTTGCCTATTTTCCGGATCAGATTGTCCCCGGTAACCGGATTTTAACGGCACAGGAGATTCCGGCTGAAATTTTGCGTCTGAATGCGGCCATAGAGGCGGTTCAGCACCGGATGCAGCAGTCTCTGGCGGATGAACATATGTCTGTCGCGGACCGCGGCATTATCGCGGCTTTAAGTGAAATTGCCGGCGACGAGGTCCTGCGTGAGGATATGGCCGCATTGATCCGGCAGGGGCGCGATGCTGTCTCTGCTGCGCACCTGACGGCAGAGACCACCGCAGACACATTTTCCCGCATGGATGATTCCTATTTCAATGCCCGTGCCGATGATGTGCTGGCGGTGGGCCGCCAGATCTGCCTTGCCCTTTTGGGCAAACAGGATGCCGGTTTGCAGCACGTTCCGGCGGGCGCGGTTGTTGTGGCGCAGGATATTGGCGCTTTTGATCTGGCGCGCGCGCCGCTCAAACGCATAGGCGGCATCATCTGCGCACGCGGCGCGGCCACCTCGCATATTGCCATTATTGCGCGGGCGCATGGGATTCCGGCTGTTCTGGGGGTTGGCGAGGCTGTCGAAACCCTGCGCCAGGCCACGGATCTGGCCTTGGATGGCGTCAAGGGCATGGTGTTTGCCCAGCCTTCCGAAGCCGCGCGCCGCTATTATTTTGACCAGATCCAGCGCGCGGCGCAGACACGGCTCGACCTGCAACGGTTCAAAACCTATGCACCGCAACGTGCGGATGGTCAGGTGATTGAAATTGCCGCCAATATTGGCTCTCTGGAGGAAATTGAGGCCGCGCAGGATGTCGGAGCCATGGGTGTCGGCCTGTTCCGCACCGAGCTTTTGTTCATGCGGCACAAGGTTTTACCCAATGAGGATGTGCAGTTTGAAACCTACTCAGCGCTGGCATGGGCTTTTGCGCCCAATCCGGTGATTATCCGCACGCTGGATGTGGGCGGCGACAAGCCTGTGGCGGGCATTGAGTTTCCGGAGGAGGAAAATCCGTTTCTGGGCTGGCGCGGGGTGCGCATGTGCCTCGACCGGCCTGATATTTTCAAAATTCAGTTGCGGGCATTGTTGCGCGCCGCCGTTGCCGGCAATATCAAGGTGATGCTGCCGATGGTGTCGGATATCAGCGAAGTGCGGCGCACCCGTGCCCTCATTGATGATTGTGTGGCCGAGCTGAGGGCCGCGCAGCAGCCCTGCGCCCATTTTGCGCTGGGTGTGATGATTGAAACCCCGGCAGCGGTGTTCATTGCGCCGGAACTGGCTCAGGAGGTGGCGTTTTTCTCCATCGGCACCAATGATCTGACACAATATGTCATGGCCGCCGACCGGCTGAATCCGGCCATTGCCCATCTGAACGAGGCGGCCAATCCTGCGGTGATGCGGGCTATTGCGCTGGTGGCCAAGGCGGGCTGTGATGCCGGCATTATAGTGGGCATGTGCGGCGAGGCGGCCGGGCGTGTGGATCTTGTGCCGGAATTTGTCAAAATGGGCCTGACCGAATTCAGCATGAGCGCCGCGCAGATCTTGCGGGTCAAGAAATGCCTGTCGGACCTGTTTGCCGGTTCAGGAAGCTAGAGCCTGCTGTTTTGAGGTGGAAACACACTGTGAGCGTTCCTTCTCCCCGTTTCAACGGGGAGAAGGACAGGATGAGGGGCTTGGACTCATAAAAATGCCCCTCACCCCACCCTCTCCCCATTTTAATGGGGCGAGGGAGTCGTTTCTGTTCAAAGGCAACAGACTCCAGCGCGCCGAGGCTTTTATGCGGCCTGAATGGTTCTGTTGCCGGCGCGGGCGGGCAGGCGCATTGCCGGGCGGGCCGCCGCCACAGAAGGCGTGATCCAGTTTGGTGTTTGCCCGATGAACTGATCCAGAACCGCCACCGCGACCCATGGATTGTCCTGAAAATTTTCCTTGAATGACCACCATGTGTGCAGGTCATAAGCGCAGGGCTGCAGCGTGAACGGCTCCATGCCCTCCTGATTGAAAATTGTCTCCAGAACCGTGAGGCAATAGGACACCCCAACAAACCCCTCCGGCCAGAAGGCGATAATGTCATCATGGGCGGTTTTGGCGGCAGACACAGCGCCAAGCTGGGGCCGGATGTCAATGGCCTTTCTGGCCAGCAGCTGGGTCAGCAATGTTCCGGCGCTGAACACAATATAATCGCGGCGATTGATGGCGGCACTGGCCTTCTGCTGATTGATATGCTGCACCCAATCCAGAAAGACATATGCGGCTTTTGTGGTGTCGAAACGGGCACTCAGGGCTTCATGTTCGGCAATCGAGCGGATAGCATGAGAAATATGCCGGGTAAAAAACCGCAGATGCCGCACCCGATGCACGAGATCGGGAACATTTTCGACATTCACCGGATGGATCAAATCGAGCTGTGCCATTGGTTCCACACCTTCCAAACTAAAGTTTACACCAATCCTGCACGATCGTCGACAGGCGTGGAGGTGTGTACAAAAACAATTTTTTAAATTCATTTGTACATTCTATCTTTAGTCTGACCTAGCAAAATCATATGGCTTGACAGCACAGGGCTGTTGCAGGAATTGGTTTTGACAGCGCCAGTATGCTAAAGTGAAAACTCTGGACACAGGCTTGGACACATGATGCTGCCCTCTGAATTCAAACTTTTGCTCAAGGATACGCTGCGCGGGGCGAGGTTTGCCGTTCGCCATTCCTTGCGCTCGCCCATTTTGCCTGAGGTCTTGTCCCGCACACAGCTGACAGGCTTTGCCGATCGTGTCATGACGACATTGGAAAGCGGAATTGTCGGTAATCTGGAGCATGTCGGGCTGGTCAATACGTCGGTTGCTGCCGCGATGAATGATCTCAGGTCGCTGCTCTCATGTCCATCACGTGAGGTTTTCGAGGCGCGGCTGCAAAGGGCCTGCTACACTCTGACCAAGGCCGCGCTCAAAGCTGCGGGTGTGGACAATGCCTATATTGCCGAACATCATTATCACACTGTGGCCCGCACATTAACCTCCGATCCGCAGCAGTCTGCGGCTGAGTTTTTTGCCCAGCTCAGCGTGAGGGTGGCCGGCGCCGAACCCGTCCGGTTGATCGACAAGACCGAAGCCGGAGCTGATCTGCCCGTATTGAGTGACCCGAACCGTTTTGCCGCATTCAGCACAGGTCTGGCGGGCACTGTCTATGCGATGAACCCTGACAGCAACCCCGAGGAGTGCTTCAATAGTGCGGTTGAAGTGGTCATGGCGGCCTCTGCGCAATTTTTGAGCGCAATGCAGAGCGCCAGTCCGGCTGAGCGTCTGGCGCAGCTTTATACAGATATGGCCGAAGTCCTGCCTTAGAATCTGTTGTTTTTTAATGAAATTCTCTCCCTCGCCCCGCGCGCGGGGAGAGGGCTGGGGTGAGGGGCATTTTCAAAGTGATTTGCCCCTCACCCTGTCCCTCTCCCCATTAAAATGGGGAGAGGGGACGCTCACAATAAATGTCCATATAACAACATTATGCCCTAGGCAGGCTTCAGGTTTCGTCCAGCAGCCGTTGCGCGCTGGCTTCATCCGTGATGAAAATATGGGGCCGGAGCAGCCTTAGCCCGCCGATCAGGGCCGCGGTTTTATCTGCGCCGCCAGAGGTGAGAATCCGCAAAGGGGCGTTTTGCAGCTGCGCCACCGGCACACTCATCACCCGCTCATTGATGGGGTGGTCCACAAGCCTGCCGTCCTTGTCAAAGAAATTGAACAGAAGGTCGCCAACGGCACCGGCGGCAATCAGATTTTTTCTGTCTTCTTCGGTGAACACATCAAACAGCCGCGCCGTTGAACTGGCCGACATGCTGCCCACGCTGAGCAATACAGCATCAAGCGCATGGGCAAGCTCCAGAACCGGACCAATGCCGCATCTCTCGATGAGAGCCTGTTTGGTTTCCTTGCAATCAACAAGGGCCGGTGCGGCAATCAGATAGCAGTCGGAATGGAAAAGACGCGAAAAGCGCCAGGCAAATTCCGTCGGATTATATTGCCTGACGGCAGAAATGCCACCCAGAAGCGAAATAATGGTCAGCCCCGGCACATCGGCCTCGTCAATGAAGGGCAGGGCGCGCAACAGCGTGCGGCCCCAGCCGACGCCCAGCATCATATCGGCCTTGACGATTTCCGAAATGAGGCCACCGGTCGCGGCACCAATGGCCTGGGATGGATCAGCCTGTGCCGTTGACACGGGGGCGACAATGGCACGGTCAAGTCCAAAACGTCGTTCGAGGCCAGCTTCAAGCTCGGTCAGAAGCTCAAATTCGCGGCGCAGGGATATTTTCACCTCGTTCAATGCGCGTGCCTCAGCCAGCAGCCGGACGACAGTGACGCGGCCTATGCCCAGCGCGTCGGCAATCGCATTTTGTGTCATTTCCTCGGCATAATACATCCAGGCGGCCCGGTGACGCAGCCGCGCGGAGCGCCGCGCCACCGATTCAGCCGGGTCGCCTGCTTTTTGAATGTTTGGCTGGGATTTGGGTGCTTTTGCCATGGATAATCTGGGTGCCGTCACAGTCTTAAGGGTGAAGAATCTTTCTGCACTTATGAAACTGGGTTATCATTCTTTTGTGCAGATTTATATATGTCCCTTGGTCAGGGTTGAATTTTCCGCACAGCGCTATTTTGAAGCATCATCAGTGCGCCGCCTGCCCGCAGGCGAGATTTGAGTTCATGAGCATAAGGACAGTTTCAATGAAGAAGGATAAGTTTAAAAGCCAGATTTTGCGCATGGGCTTGGTGATTTTTGCGGTCTATGGTTTTGCCGAAACGGGGTTCGCGCAATGTCCC
>DAIMHB010000160.1:0-5387 GCA_036723545.1 Beijerinckiaceae bacterium | reverse complement strand
GTGTCGCGGCATGAAGTTTGAATACAAAAATGCGAAAAATTGGGGAGCGCTTCTTATGGATGATCTGGCATTTGGCAAACGGAATAAGCGCGGAGATTGGGCACCCTATAAGCCGGCGTCAATGGCGCCGCTTTTCGTGTTTCCACCTCAGCCCTTGAAACTGCTGAAATGGCTGCCGCATTATTTCTTTCCCTATAACGCGCTCTTTGCCCTATCGGCCTATATTTGGTGGGCTTATATTCTGCCGGATGTTGAAACGATGAAGACACTTGGTTTTGTGTGGATCGCGAAACTTTATACACTCAATCTTGTCGCTGTTTTTCTCTTTTTTGGCCTTTTCGAATATCGCCTCTATATCACGCGTGCGCAGGGCACGCGCTTTAAATTCAACGGCAAATGGCCATCTGAACATAAAAGCGATGCTTTTTGGTTCAAAAGCCAGAATGCAGATAGTGTTTTGCGCATAATTTTTCATGCGATTCCGATTTGGACGGCGATTGAAGTTGCAATTCTTTATGCCTATGCGAACGCCTATGTGCCCTGGCTGAGCTTTGCATCGCATCCGTGGTATTTGGGGGTTCTGGCGCTTCTCGTCCCGGTTATTCACGAAACACATTTCTTTTTGCTGCATCGTCTCATCCACACGCCATTTCTTTATAAGTATGTGCATTCGGTGCATCACAATTCGGTCAATCCGTCACCTTATTCGTCCCTCTCCATGCATCCGGTTGAATTGCTCGGCTATCTCGGCGTTGCGCTTTGGCATTTGATCTTGCCATCAAATCCAATTCTCGCACTTTATCAGTTACATGTTGCAGGCTTTGGCGCGATTCCGGGCCATGTCGGATTTGATAAAATCGAAATCGGGACAGACAGCGCAATGGATACCCATGCCTATATCCATTATCTGCACCATAAAAACTTTGAAGTGAATTATGGCGACGGGCTGATCCCGTTCGACAAATGGTTTGGCACATTTCATGACGGTTCCCCAGAGGGCGAAGCGCGTATGGAGGCGCGGTTTGAAAAATTGCGTGCCAAAATGAATGCAGCGAAAAAGCAATGATGGACAGCACGTTATGACAAAAAATTCTGTTCACGATCTTCTGGCGTCGAAGGGTAAGACGCAATGGATTCAAATTCATGTCGATAGCGCGGCGGTGTGCTAAACACAGGCCCCACTTTCAAAAAGGCCGCTGGCGGTTGGTGCATGTGTGCCCATGAGATTTCAGTCGTTTCGCTGCACAATATCCACACAAACCGTGCGCCGTGAACGCCTTACAATGGGCGTCTCAAATGTCTCGGCTCCCCCTCGCCATGTGCCATGATCGTCGGTCATGGCTGTGAAGTTTGGAAATTGGCTCACCTCATTATAGCCGATCATGTGCATCGTTCTGTGCTATTGGGCTTATGTTTTGATCCGTGTGTCTGTGTAGAAGTCTGGCCTCTTAATCTGAAAACCGTATATTTTGCTGTGATTTGAATTTGTATTCATAAATGCTCATATTTTTGCGCGAGATTTTTTAAAGTGCTGTACAAAGGATCAGTATGATTAAAATTATAATGGTCAAATGATTTCGGATTATTATCCCTATAGCTCCATATAATATATCCAACTCCGCCATTGGCCAATAAGGCTCTAATTTTTGCATTAAAATATTGAGATCGCAGGGCTTCATCAAAGCACCCTTCCTCTGCGCAATCGCTTTTTATGCCGGCTTCCCCTATAAACAGGGGCTTTTTCAATACATGAGACACAAGTAAATCGGAGGCTATAGTCGATGAGTTGCGGGAAATAACCGGATATCCTGGCAACTTATAAACGTCATGACCATAATCATGGGCTTCGATGATGTTGAGGCTTGGTATGCTATGAAGCTTTTGAAATGTATACATCCCGGCCGTGCCACATTGACCAGTACCAATGGTGCCAAGGCTTACCATATGATTATGGTCAATTTTATGAATATAAACTGACATGGACGATGTAAAACGATAAAGTCCGTCACCATTTGCGCAGCTTCCATCTGTATTCTTGTCTTCGGCCTCGTTCATTAATTGCCACATGAGAATATTTGGGCTGTCTTTATAGCGCGAAACTATAAGTTTAACATAATCCTTGTACGACAAGGCATAGTCACCATAGGGCGATGAATATCCGGATTGATACCAATTATCATATTTCTTGCCGCTCTTGGTGCAATCTTTCCATTCATTCTCAAGCACCGGGATCACTTTAATGTGGTACTTGCTGGCTAAAGTGTTCACTATGTAATCCATACGGTTAAAATTGCCGCCCTGAGCATTCACCGTGAAGGACTGAAATGCCCAAAAGCGTATTACATTGGCGCCCATGCCATGGATTTCAGAGAAGAATAGATCTAGATCAGCTTCTGACCATGGACGACCGCAGCCAACATATGGCGGGCCACCCATCGTCAGCAGATTATAACGGTTAACCCCAAGAAATATGTAGGGCTTACCGTCCAAATACAACGCCTCCCCTTTTGCGCTGACGAAATGCGCGCCTTGCGCATGCGCGACATATGGGAAAAGCAGCATGAAAACGAGCATGGTTAAACGTTTAAGCATGATATTCAGGCTCCTCACTGAAATTTTCATGCAAGAGCACAGTTTAATCTCTGGGCGCCATTCGGCCCTAACGCCTATGGGCGTCTTGCGTCATAACAGCTCTATCCGCATGAAAATTGATGATTATCGGCCTACCGACATGACAATCACCTCTGAGGGCTGATAAAAGTAAGCCCATGCGCCAGGTGATCCTTGAAATTATTTAGTCTTTACGTATGTTTGCACAACGCGTCTGTTGAATATTATATTTTTTATAATTAATTTCTTAAAATTAAAGTGTGGCTTTTTTGAGAATAAAATAGTCATAATATAAGGCTCATGAACACTTTTTAGGCGATGGGCAACAATAAGACTTTTCTCTCGGTCAAACTCGAGTCTGTTGCCTTGAGACGCAAACGTCTCCCTCTCCCCGTTCATCCCTCTCAACGGCCTGCGGCTTCATCAGGATGACGAGGAGAAGGAGTGCTTACAGTGCGTTTCCACCTCAAAACAGCGTGCTCTAGCTGTGAGGTTTCAGGAGGTTGTCCATTCGGAGCGATCCTGGAAAACTGAGGTGTGGTAACTCCAGTCTCCCAAATCTGCTCCGAATGGACAACCTCCTGAAACCTCACAACTAATGCCGATTCAAACACGGCGGGTGTCGATTGGCTGATGGATTGAGGCACCAAATGGATCTCGTCGAAATTTAGCTACAAAATCGGACAGGCACTTGGCGCGTTTACGCGATAACTCTCAACAATCCTCAGGTGATAAAAATGGCGATGAAATCCCTGAAGGAGCAATTTCCCGATCAGCCTGTGCGGGCGGTGAATAAGGCGGGCCAGTTGCTGGATCTTATGTGGTAATCCAACTCGTTCATTGCCATAGCGTCAACTATTGAGCACGCCGCACGCGCAGGCATGGTACTACCGCGTTGCAACACTTGAGATTTTTTTGACAGGAGATCATTGACGGAATGCTACACCTATGAGCTAAGTAGCAAAATTATTTGATAATTTAATTAATTGCTCAAGGTCTTTATAATGAAAAAGTTGATTGTCCTTGCTGCTGTGATCGCAGCGCCTTTTACCGCACAAGCTGCTGATTTGCCATATAAGAAGGCGCCAGATGCGCCAGCTCCTATTGTTGCGGCTCCTCCAATGTTCACTTGGACGGGGTTTTATGTTGGCGTGAATAGTGGGTATGGTTGGCAATCAAAATCGGCTATTTGCATTGATGGGTTACATACTTGCTCTAACGCTGGAATATCGCATTCTTTGCAAAAGCCTCAAGGCTTTATGGGTGGTGCACAGATTGGTTATAATTGGCAATTTGGTTCGAATGTTGTGTTGGGTCTCGAAGCTGACGTTGACGCGTCAAGTTTGAATAATAAGTTTTATGGGATTGAGCCTGATTACGTTGGGTGGTCACATAGAAGTTCAACTAAGTATGATTTTATAAGCACAGTTCGTGGCCGCTTTGGTTATGCTTATAATCGGGCGTTGTTTTATGTCACTGCTGGCTTGGCTGTTGCATCATTTAAAGATAATTATACTGAATATAACGAAGGTATAATTGCTACATATGGCAATTATAAGGGTATTCTAAACGATAATGCTGCCAAGTTTGGCCTTGCTCTTGGTGGAGGTATTGAATACGCTTTGACAAATAATTGGTCTGTGAATGCAGATTACGTTCACGCGTTTTTGGGTTCGTCAAAAAAAGATATTTCCGCTCCTTGGACGCCAGATCCAACTGCTTCTCATTTTATATATGAAAAATTCAACCACGATTTGGACATTGTCCGCGTAGGCGTCAACTACAAGTTCTAATCTTCACCGACGATTGAACGCAAAAGGGCCCGGCATTACGCTGGGCCTTTTTTGTTTGCATGGACTCACATTCGTCGAACCTGAGGAAATTCCAGTTCCGGATGGCCTAGTTTCGGGGAGCACTTCATTAGAGCATGCTGTTTTCGGGTGGAAACACACTATGAGCGTTCCTTCTCCCCGTCATCCTGAGGCTCTCGAAGGATGAACGGGGAGAAGGACAGGATGAGGGGCGTGGACTCATAGAAATGCCCCTCACCCCACCCTCTCCCCGCCAGCGGGGAGAGGGAGACGTTTCCATCTAAAAGCAACAGACTCTAAACCGCTCGAACGAACTCAAAACTGGATAAAACTTGGGGCAAGGGCACATTACCGCCAATTTTACATCCACTTTGGATTAAATTGGCTCTCTTGGCGATGAGGTTTGGCTGACAATGACAATTTATCCAAATAGGATAATTCATTGTGCGTCCAATATGGCCGGTTGCCGGTGCTGAGCCTGTTTTGTGAAGATGGGCGCAGGGCACTTTTGGGGAATGACCGGGGTTTCGAAAATCAAGTTTGGTGCAGTGGTGATGCAGAAAAATCGTCGGCGATATCAGAAGGCCGTTCCGGCGCCCGAAGGTCCCTATGAAGGTGGGGCGTTGGATGCTGGTCAGAGCGTATCAGTACAGCGTGATGCCCGGCCATTTCTTGATCTGATCGAGTTTTTGCAGCGTGAATCCGAGTTGGCGCTTGGTCTTACGGCCGCACGGCGTGACCTTAGGATGATCGTCTATCTAATGCGGAACCACTTTTCGGGAAGTCTGGTGACGAGTTCCTCGCTGGCGACGGCATCGGGCCTGACCTATGGCACCGCCATGCGGGCTATTGAGTTCATGCTGGCCGACGGGATGATCGTCAAGCGCCCGAAAACCACCACGGGAAAGTCCTTTTCGCTTCACCCCTCAGAGGAGCTTCTCGCGCGTTGGCAGCGCTTTACCTGGC
>DAIMHB010000159.1:0-5394 GCA_036723545.1 Beijerinckiaceae bacterium | reverse complement strand
ACCTGCGCGCCATCAGGGTCAGGCAGCGCCACCGGCCCCGATATAAGCACCACCTCGGCACCGGCCTTGACCGCCGCTGCGGCCAGCGCATGGCCCTGCTTGCCGGAGGAGCGGTTGGCAATATAGCGCACAGGGTCAATCGGCTCATGCGTGGGGCCGGAGGTGATAATCACCCGTTTGCCCGCCAGCGGCTGGTTGGGCAGCGGTAAAATATGCGCGCCTTGCAGCGCCGCCGCAATGGCCGCGACAATGTCCAGCGGCTCGGCCATCCGGCCCGGGCCATATTCGCCGCAGGCCATTTCACCCTCATCCGGCCCGATAAACAGCGTTCCGTCTGCTGTGAGCTGGGTCACATTGCGCTGCGTGGCGGGGTGCAGCCACATGCGCAGATTCATGGCTGGTGCGTTGAGCACGCGCTTGTCGGTGGCCAGCAGCAGGGTCGAGGCCAGATCATTGGCAAGTCCATGGGCCTGTTTGGCGATGATGTCGGCGGTGGCAGGAGCCACCACCACCAGATCAGCGCTGCGCGAGAGTTCAATATGGCCCATTTCCGCTTCATCATTGAGCGAAAAAAGCTCGGTATAGGCCTTGTGGCCAGAGAGGCTGGCGGCGGAGAGCGGCGTGACAAATTCCTGCGCCGCTTTCGTCATCACCACGCGGACCGCACCGCCGTGCTTTTTAATCTGGCGGATGAGGTCAAGACTCTTATAAGCGGCAATACCCCCGCCAATGATGAGCAATATGCGTTTGCCGTGCAGGGTGAGAGAGGGGTGCATGATAAACGTTTCAAACCTCAAGGATAAGACAAAATAAGCGATTGCATTCCTTCTCTTTATTAAAACAAGAGAAGATACATATCGTCATTGCGAGAAGGCTTTCGCCTTCGAAGCAATCCATTTACACACACTCTGGATTGCTTCGCTACCGCTCGCAATGACGTGAAAAGCAGCGTCATGCTTTGCATATATTTAACCGTTTAATTCCCCTCTTTATTCGCATCAATCCGGCTAATTTACAAACAAAATCTGTTTAATGCAGCAGGTGCCATGCCAGCAGCGCGGCAATCACCCATAAGGCGGCATTGCCCCAGCGTGCGCGCCGCGCTTCGGCTTTGCCAATATTCTCAATCGAGCGGGGGGAGAGGCTGAAGCCCTTTTCTGCGCCGCGTTCGAGACTGGTCAGGGCCTGTTCGGCGCGGTTCATCCATTCGGGCAGGGCGGCGGCCATTTTGGCAAAGCTCACCATACCGGCGCCGGCATCACCCAATTTGCCCAAGGGGCCAAGGTTGCGCTCAATCCAGTCGCGCATGACCGGTTCAGCGGTTTTCCACATATTGAGATGCGGGTCGAGCGTGCGCGCCACCCCCTCCACCACCACCATGGTTTTTTGCAGCATCACCAGTTCGGTGCGGGTTTTCATTTCGAAAAGCGCGGTGATTTCAAACAGCAGGGTCAGCAATTTGGCCATTGAAATCTGATCGGCGGTTTTGGAATGAATCGGCTCGCCAATGGCGCGGATGGCCTGGGCAAAATCATCCACCGAATAATAGGAAGGCACATAGCCCGCCTCAAAATGCACCTCGGCCACGCGGCGATAATCGCGCACAATAAATCCATAGAGAATTTCAGCCAGAAAGCGCCGCTCTTTTAAGCCCAAACGCCCCATAATGCCAAAATCAACCGCCACCAGTCGGCCGTCCGCATCCACCATCAGATTGCCCTGATGCATGTCGGCGTGGAAAAATCCGTCGCGCACCGCATGGCGCAAAAACGACTGGATCAAACTTTGCCCGAGTTTTGGCAGATCCAGGCCGCTGGCCTGCAGGGCCGCTTTGTCGGACAGCGAAATCGCCTCCACCCATTCGAGGGTCAGAACATCGCGGGCGGTGCGCTGCCAATCAACGCCGGGCACGCGCAATTCGGTGTCATCGGCAATATTCTGGCCAAATTCCGAGGCTGCTGCCGCCTCCAGACGAAAATCCATTTCTATGCGCACCGAGCGGGCCAATGTATCAACCACCTCCACCGGCTGCAAACGATCGGCGTCGGGCAGATATCGCGTGGCAAGGCGGGCCGCAAAATACATATCGGCGAGATCACGACGAAAGCGCGCTTCCACATGGGGACGGGCCACCTTCACCGCCACATCCCGCAATAGGCCGTTCTCCAGCACTTTGGCGCGGTGCACCTGCGCAATGGAGGCGGCCGCGATGGGCGGTCCGAATTCGGCAAAAACCGCCGACAGCGGCTGCCCGAAGGCGGTTTCGATGGTGTGAATGGCCTGTGCCTGCGGGAAAGGCGCCATTTTATCCTGCAAGGCGGTCAGCTCATTGGCGAGGCGCGCCCCGGCAATATCCGGACGGGTGGCCAGAAACTGGCCCAGTTTGACATAAGAGGGCCCAAGCCGCGCAATGGCTGTCGCCAGATGGCCGGTGCTATGTTTGCGCGCCAATAATTTGACCAGTTTTAGCGCGGGCCGTGCCAGCGGCGGCAGCATCTCTGCGTCAACAGCGGCAAAAACCCCCTCGCGCGCCAGCACCCAGCCCACATGCGACAGCCGCCAGACATGGCCGATATTGCCCAGAATGCCCATGATTCAGAGCTTCCAGCCGGAATGAACGGCGACAATGCCGCCCGTGAGCCGCGTATAGGACACACGCTCGAAACCGGCCTCCTCGATCATCTCCTTAAATGTCTCGGCTGTGGGAAATTTGCGGATGGACTCAACGAGATAACGATAGGGCTCGCCATCTCCTGTCACCGCCTTGCCAATGGCCGGAATGGCGGAAAAGGAAAAGGCATCATAAATTTTATCCAGACCCGGCATATCCACTTCCGAAAATTCAAGGCAGAGAAAGCGCCCGCCATGTTTGAGCACGCGGTAAGCCTCCTTCAGCGCCAGCGCAATGCGCGGCACATTGCGAATGCCAAAGGCTATCGTATAGGCATCGAAGGTTTTATCGGGCAGAGAGAGGCTTTCGGCGTTGCATTCCACAAAGGTGAGGCGCTCAAGCCCGCGCTTTTCGGCACGTTCCCTGCCCACGCGCAGCATATCGGCATTAATATCGAGCACAGTGACATCGGTCTGCGGCCCGCCCGCCTCGATCACACGGAACGCCACGTCACCTGTGCCGCCCGCCACATCGAGATGACGAAAGGCCTTGAGGCGCGAGGGCTTGACCATGCCCACCAGCACATCCTTCCACAGGCGGTGCAGCCCGCCGGACATCAGGTCATTCATCAGGTCATAACGGTCGGCCACTTTGTGAAACACATCATCGACCATGCCCTGTTTGTCGTCCAGCGGGACATTGGCAAAGCCGAAATGGGTTTCTTGGGATGCAGGCATGGTTCAACTCCGAAATGTGATGGCAACAATAGCGCGCCCGCGCGAATAAGGCTATGCACTTGGGACAAATTGCCGCTTGGAAACTGCCATGCCTGAACTGCCCGAAGTTGAAACGGTCCGCCGCGGTCTTGCGCCCGCCTTTGAGGGCGCAACCTTTGTTGAGGTTGAGCAGCGCAGGCCAGACCTGCGTTTTCCCTTTCCGGAGAATTTTATCACACGGTTGCAAGGGCAAAGCGTGACGGCGCTGAGCCGCCGCGCCAAATATCTGCTGGCCGACCTTTCCGGCGGCGAGGTGCTGATCATGCACCTTGGCATGTCCGGCTCCTTCCGTGTGGAGGGCCATGTTCCGGGCCGTTTTCACCATGAGCGCAGCGCGGCGCAAAACCACGATCATGTGGTGTTTCATTTTTCCAATGGCGCGGTGGTGACCTATAATGACCCGCGCCGTTTTGGCTTTATGGATTTGACACCCCGCGCGGCGCTGGCTGACCATGCGTTTTTTAAAAAACTGGGGCTGGAACCGCTGGGCAATGCGCTCAATGGTGCCGTGCTTCAGGATTTATTTGCGGATAAGGCCACGCCGCTCAAATCCGCGCTGCTGGATCAGAGCCTGATTGCCGGGCTGGGCAATATTTATGTCTGCGAGGCGATGTTTCGCGCGCAGCTCTCTCCCTTTATGCCTGCGGGCCAACTGAACCGGGCACAGGCAGAGCTGTTAAGCACCATCATCCGTCAGGTTCTGGAGGAGGCACTGCTGGCCGGTGGTTCGACCCTGAATGATTTTTCCCATACCGACGGGGCGCTGGGCTATTTTCAGCACCAGTTCAGGGTTTATGATCGTGAGGGTGAGGCCTGTGTCACCTGCGGCCATCCGGTCAGGCGGAGGGTGCAATCGGGGCGTTCCACATTTTACTGCGAGACATGCCAGCGGGTCTGAATAAAAAAGCCTCCGGAATTTCCGGAGGCCTGATGAATTTAGGCCGAGCGGGCCATTTTGGGCGCGGCGCGGCGGCGGTCCTGGCTGGGCTGATAGGCGATGCGGGCATGGGGGCCGCAATAGGTTTCACCCGGGCCTGAGCGTGTGCCACAGAAGCGGAATTCCGGTGTGGATGGGTCCCCCAGAGGCCAGCGGCACATGGCTTCACGCAGTTCCATAATCGTCACGCGCTCTGAAATGGGAATAACAACATCCGAAGCGGGTCGCACGTTGACTTGGGGTTCGATCATGGGCTGCATGGCCAGAGCTGTATTGCCGCGGGATTGGGGTATAGGCCGCGTCATTTGTGGGCGTTCGGTGGGTTTGGCGGCAATCCGGCTGCGGGCCACGGGGGCGACGGCCAGTTTGTCGCGCCCGGAGAGGCCCAAACGGTGCACCTTTCCGATAACGGCGTTGCGTGTGATCGCGTGGCCCAATTCGGCTGCGATCTGGCTGGCACTATGGCCGTCAAGCCAGAGTTTTTTCAGCAGTTCAACGCGCTCGTCTGTCCAGGACATTCAAATTTCCCTTGTATGGACCTCATACCTCAGAAACTTTCAGAATCCTCCTGCGACATTTTCCAAGAAAACCTGGAAAATGCAGACCGCAATAAGCAAAACGAGAAGCTCAGAGCACGATATGTCGTGGTTAATGAAAGGTTAAATACACCATGCGTTGAATCTTGCGCAAGAGTCTATGTTCAACTTTATACGCCGCCGGTTTGTTTTCCCCAGCCAATTTCATGGATTCGCTGTTCGTTCTTTCATTTGACCAATTCAAATCAAGGCCTTAAAATGATTTCAGTGCCGCCTTGGCTTGAGGCGGCACTTTGATTTTTAATCCTGCCCGTACCGGCATATTCAAGGAGTTTGACCCCGTGTCTTCACCCCTTCTTCAGACTTTTGCACGTGCGCCTCTGGCCTTTGAGCGCGGAGAAGGTGTCTGGCTTTATACGGCTACGGGCGAACGCTATCTCGACTTTGGCGGCGGGGTTGCGGTCAATGCGCTCGGCCATGCCCATCCGCATCTGGTGGAGGCCTTGCAGAATCAGGCGGCCAAGGTCTGGCATG
>DAIMHB010000158.1:0-5404 GCA_036723545.1 Beijerinckiaceae bacterium | reverse complement strand
ATTTTAATCAAAGTCAATATTAATTCTTAAAATTTATAGTTTACTTCGAATTAATATGCATATTTTCGATTCGAATTGTTTTTCGACCTCTCTTACGCTTATTGGAATCCAACGGCTCATTTTTACGTAACAAGTGCAGCCATGTGTTGAGTAAGCGTATGGAGTTGCGTTATGACGATCTTCGAAAGTTTAACTAACCGACAGGTAGGCCATACTGGCTATACGCAGTTAGTGCTGTGTCTGATTGTTGCTGTTTTTCCCGCCCTGTTCCATGGAGAAGCGCAGGCGAGCCAAAAGGGCAGTGCCAGCGGAAGTTTGACCCTCTCTTTGACCATCAACTCAAATCCGGGAGGCTGCGGCATTGGTACGGTTGATAGTGCCGTTTCAACACCAAAAGTCATTAATCTAAGTGCAACACAGGGCTCAACAACGGCTTTGAGCCATGTTTATTCGGGTTCGGCTGGCCTGCCGGTCTATTGCAGTGAGGATTTTTATGTCTCTGCAGATGGCGGGGCTGCAAACCGTTCTTATAGTAATGCTGGGTCAACCCGATATTTATATAATAAGGAGACTGGCGCTGCCTCCTATAAATATAACCTGACTCTGGGGCCAACCGCGCCCACATCATTGTCCGGAACCGTGACAAGTCCGACATGGGCCGGATTGGACTCAATCGGCTGTCAGGTTGCCTTTACCGGTGATGCGGGTACGCGTATTACGACGGGCAAAGGTCCTGGTGCCAAGGTCACGTCCATCACCGTGACACCGGGCGCAGGAAGTGTGAATGGGACAAAAACATCGGGATGCTACAGGAGCGGCCTTGATGAGAGTTATGATGGTGACAATGACAGTGTCATGACCACACTCTATATTCCATGGGGTTATTATATTGATACGAAAGATCAAGTTACCAATATCAATGGTTTTAACACAGGCGAATATACAGATACAGTCTATCTGGCTTTGACATATTGAAATATATTAAAGCCATTACTGATTGTTGCTGTTATAATCATCTCGCGCCTGTAACCTTTGCCGCCTCAACCTTTGGCCGCTCACTGCTGCGCAGCCGTGGTTGCGGGCGCATCGGTCTGGCATTTTCAGCAAAAAGCTCGGCGAGCTTCTCGGTCATGGCGCCGCCAAGCTCTTCCGCATCGACAATGCCAATGGCGATCAGTTCCACCGGCGAGCGGTTTTCAATCTCGTCGATCATATAGCGCAGATGTTTTTCAAGATAATTGCCGGCATTGACCGACAGAGTTGAGTCATCCACCGGTGCGCCATCCGAAATCATCATCAGAATTTTGCGCTGTTCGGGGCGGCCAAGCAGGCGCTTATGCGCCCAGTCCAGCGCTTCGCCATCGATATTTTCTTTCAGCAACCCCTCGCGCATCATCAGGCCAAGGTTCTTGCGGGCACGCCGCCAGGGGGCATCGGCGGATTTGTAAATGATATGGCGCAGGTCATTGAGGCGGCCGGGATTGGCAGGCTTGCCCGCCTGCAACCATTGCTCGCGCGACTGCCCGCCCTTCCAGGCCTTGGTGGTAAAGCCCAGAATTTCCACCTTGACGCCGCAGCGCTCCAGCGTGCGCGCCAGAATATCGGCACAGGTGGCCGCCACGGTGATGGGCCGCCCGCGCATCGAGCCGGAATTGTCGATCAGCAGCGTCACCACGGTGTCGCGGAAGTCCATGTCCTTTTCACGCTTGAAGGAGAGGGGCTGCTGCGCATCCACAATCACGCGGCTGAGGCGCGCAGGGTCGAGAATGCCCTCCTCAAGGTCAAATTCCCACGAGCGGTTTTGCTGCGCCATCAGGCGGCGTTGCAGGCGATTGGCCAGCCGCGCCACCACCGAGGAGAGATTTGATAATTGTTTGTCGAGATAGCTGCGCAGGCGATCCAGTTCCTCCGGATCACAAAGGTCTTGCGCGGCAATCATCTCGTCATTTTTGGTGGTATAGGCCTTATAATCCGTGCTGCGCTGGTGCGCTGTTTCGGCTCCCGGCGGTTTCCAGTTTTCGGCGGCCTCATCGGCCTCGCCTGCGTCCGATTCTTCCGGAAACTCGCCTGAGGGGGCGTCATCGGCCTCCATCGTGCCGTCTTCCATTTCGTCGGAGGAGTCGTCAGAGTCCTGCAACTGCATGGTCTCGCCGGTCTGCTCCTCGGCAGATTCGCCGTCCACATCGGCGTCACCCTCATCGGACTGATCGGATTCGGATTCTTCTTCCGAATCCTCACGCTCCAGCGAGGCCTCCTCACCCATGTCGAGGTCGTTGAGAACCTTATGGATCAGCTTGCCAAAGGCTTTCTGGTCTTCAATGCGGCCGGAGAGGAGATCAAGGTCGCTGCCCGCGCGGGCCTCAACCCAGTCGCGCCAGAGATCGACAATCTTTTGCCCGGCCTGCGGCGGTTTTTCGCCGGTGAGGCGCTCGCGCACCATCAAGGCCACGGCCTCGTCCAGCGGTGCGTCGGCCTGATCAATCACCTCGGCCAGATTGCTTTTGGTCAGGCGCTCGTCCAGCATGACATTGAGATTTTGCGCCACACCGGCCATGCGGCGCGCGCCGATCGATTCCACCCGCGCCTGCTCAACGGCATCAAACAGCGCCCGCGCCAGTTGCCCCTGCGGCGCCAGCTTGCGGTGCACAGCATCATTGTGGCAGGCGAGGCGCAGCGCCATGGCATCAGAATGGCCGCGCACAAGGGCGGCATCGCGCGCTGTGATCTTGCGGGGAGGCTCCGGCAGGCGGGCTTTGGGCACCTCACCGGCAATCAGCGACGGCTTTTCGGTGCCAAAGCCAACATCAAGCTCCGGATGGCGCGATATGGCCCGCATACAGGAGGCCACCGCCCGCCGGAATGGCTCCTGCGGGCTTTCGGATTTTGAAGCGGGCTTGCGGTTGGTGGTCATTATTCTTTTTCAGGCTGATAAAACGTAAAAATCCATCACAACACCCAATACCCGGACGAGGCAATGGCGCGATACATAGCGTCTGGTGCAAGGTCTATTTCCCCCGGCCATGTCACTGCACCATATTCAACCCTGACTTGCGCGAAGCGCTCAGGATTGGCGAGTGCGGCAAAAACACCTGCATCCGCTGCCTGAACAAGCCTGCTCATATCGACAATGCCAGTGGTTTCATCACGAAAGGTAACGCGCAATCTGAATTCCGGCAAAGCGATAACATGGGCAACGCGCCAGGGCATTTGGGGTCGAATAGGCGGCGTTACACCAATGGAGCTATTTTCTTGAGCGGATGATTGTGTTCGCATAACTCCCAATCCTCAATGAGTTCTGTCCTATGCGTTTGCGCCCATTCCAAAACCAAAGCCAGCGCGCGGCGCGGGAAATCACCCTTTATGGTTTCTAATGTTCTGATGTCAATCAAGACCTCATATTCAGCATAAAGCGCATGAAAATGAGGTGGCGCATGATCGTTCCAGAACATCTGAATCAAAATGCCATAAAAGGTGCTGATCGTTGGCATCCCCTCAGCTCAGCGCCACATTCAATGCGCTTTCCGGCAGTTCCACGCCAAAGCAGCGCTGGTAGAATTCAGCCACCAGCGGGCGCTCCAGCTCGTCGCATTTATTCAGGAAGGTGAGGCGGAAGGCAAAGCCAATATCTTTGAAAATATTGGCATTCTCAGCCCATGTGATGACGGTGCGCGGGCTCATGACGGTGGAGAGGTCATCGGCCATAAAGGCATTGCGGGTGAGGTCGGCAATGCGCACCATCTTGCTGACAATGTCGCGGCCTTCCTTGCCGGTGTAATGCTTGGCCTTGGCCAGCACAATATCCACCTCTTTGTCATGCGGGAGATAGTTGAGCGTGGTGACAATCGACCAGCGGTCCATCTGGCCCTGATTGATCTGCTGTGTGCCATGATAAAGGCCGGATGTGTCGCCCAAACCCACCGTATTGGTGGTGGCAAACAGCCGGAAGGCGGGGTGCGGGCGGATGACGCGGTTCTGGTCGAGCAGGGTCAGGCGGCCCGACACTTCCAGCACGCGCTGAATGACAAACATCACATCCGGGCGGCCCGCGTCATATTCGTCGAAGACCAGCGCCACATTGTTTTGCAGCGCCCAGGGCAGAATGCCGTCACGGAATTCGGTGATCTGCTTGCCGTCTTTCAGAACAATGGCGTCCTTGCCCACGAGATCGACGCGGGAAATATGGCTGTCGAGGTTGACACGCACACAGGGCCAGTTGAGGCGCGCCGCCACCTGCTCAATATGGGTGGATTTGCCGGTGCCGTGATAGCCGGTCACCATAACGCGGCGGTTATAGGCAAAACCGGCCAGAATGGCGAGTGTGGTGTCCTTGTCGAACAGATAGTCCGGGTCAAGGTCGGGCACATGCTCGTTGGGTTCGGCATAACCGGCCACGACCATGTCTGAGTCAAACCCGAACAGTTCCCGCACAGAAAATGTTGCATCCGGCATATGAGACTGTGTTGCGCCCTGCCGCTGATGAATCACGCTTTGCATCATACCTCCGATTCCCGCACCCTCAGTTGAGGCCGGGGCCTTTTCACCTATCAAGCCGGACTTTCACACAAGCCCTGCCGTTTTCAATTCTTTATAGGCACGAATGATCTCGCGCAATCTTTCCTCGCTGGAACGGTCGCCGCCATTGGCATCAGGATGCATCCGTTTGACCAGCTCTTTATATTTGGCTCTTATCGTATCCGCATCTGCGGTTTCGTCCAGCCCCATGGTTTTCAGAGCGCGGGTGGCGGCATAGGAACGACGCGGCTTTTCCACCTCGGGGTCGGCCATGCGCCCGCCAAACATATTGAACGGATCCCTGAAGCCACCCGGGGCATGGCCTTCCTCGCGGTGGCCCTTGGCGGCGCGGTTGACCCCCATGGCCCATGTGGGCCGGTGGCCGACAATGGCGTCACGCTGATATTTGGCGACATCCTCATCGCTCATGCCGTCAAAATAATTATAGGTGGCGTTATATTCGCGCACATGGTCCACACAAAAGCAGAAAAACATGCCTTCATGGTTGCGGCCCATGGGGGCACGGTGAATGCCTCGTTCACGGCACCCCGCTTTGGCGCAGGGCGGGCCATGATCCACGACAGGCTGATTGCCCTTGGGCTTCACACGAATTTTATCAAAAATATTTGAATGTGTACTCATCAGTCTAAGATATGTCCCTGAATCATCGTTCGGCAAGAATCCATGCGACACTAACACAAAAATTGCGACATCGTGCCCATCAAATGTTTAAGATCGCCAGATAAATGTGAAAGGTTAAAAATGCGCAGTGAAATTATGAAAACCAAACTTGAAGCCGCGTTTTCGCCCCATATGCTGGCGGTGATTGATGAATCGCAGCAGCATCACGGCCATTCGGGAGCGCGGGAGGGCAGCGAGACCCATTATCGCA
>DAIMHB010000157.1:0-5408 GCA_036723545.1 Beijerinckiaceae bacterium | reverse complement strand
CTCAAATATTCTTCATTTGTAATTTAAATTTTTTTATAAATATTTCAAATATAATTTTTTCAATGAATACAATTTTTTCATTATGTGACTTTTTTACATTTCATCATATCAAACAAGGTTAATATCAGAATTTTGTATTAAAATGGGACAATCAATATTCATATTTATTATATTATTAACGATCTGGCCGGGATTTATGCGAAAAATGGTATGTTCAGGCCAAATTCTGAGAGACTGTGGAGAGCGACGCGGCTTGACCCGTTGGCATGGGTGTTCTGGCCACTGAATGTGATGGGCAATGGGCAATGGTTTTGAAATCTGAACATGCGTCCGCAAAAACGGGGCCGGTGCCGGCGGCGCGGTTGCGGGTGGGCTTTATTCTGGCCAATCATTTCACATTGACCGCCTTTTCCGCCTTTGTGGATACATTGCGCCTGTCTGCTGATGAGGGGGATGGCTCGCGCCCGATTTTGTGCAAATGGATTGTGATGTCGGAGTCCGGACAGCCGCTTAAGGCCAGTTGCGGAATTGAAATATTGCCGCAGAGCAAATTCATTCCGCCCCGTCATTTTGATTATATTGCGGTTATCGGCGGGCTTTTGCATAAGGGCGCGCAAATCGACGCCGTGACCGAGGCCTATATCAAGGAGGCGGCCACGGCAGGCGTGCCGCTGATTGGCGTATGCACGGGCTCGTTCATTCTGGCGCGCGCCGGTTTGCTGCGTGGGCGGCGATGCTGCGTAAGCTGGTATCATCATCATGATCTTGTTGAGGAATTTTCTGATGTTGAACCTGTGTCCGACCGTATTTTTCTGATTGATGGAGACCGGATTACCTGTTCGGGCGGGGCGGGGGCGGCGGATCTGGCCGCCACATTGGTGGATCGCCATGTGACGCAATCGGCAGCCCGCAAAAGCATGAATGTCTTGCTGTTTGAATCCGCGCGAACCGCCGGTTCCACCCAGCCGGCGCCGCCTTCCGTGCCGCAGGGTGTGGGCGAGGCTGTGCGGCGGGCCTGTCTGCTTATGGAGCAAAACCTCGAACATCCCTTATCCATCGGCACCATTGCCAAACGCACCGGCATGAGCACCCGCCAGCTTGACCGGCTGTTCGAAGCCGAATTGCACGAAAGTCCGGCGGCGGTCTATCGGGCCATGCGTATCGATCAGGGCCGCTGGATGTTGCAGCACAGTCAGCGTCCGGTTTCGGAAGTGGCTTTGATGACTGGATTTGCCGATGGCGCCCATTTCAGCCGCGCCTTCCGCAAACGCTTCGGGATTTCGCCTTCGCAATGCCGGGATGTCGCAGCCGAGCAGAGCCTTGCCGGAAGCACGGATGCAAAATCGCTGATCCGGCGGGTTTATGATGACCGTTAGATTTCGGATTGTGATGATATGGCGTGATTATACTGCATTTTGGCGCAAAAATTCTCGCATTCTGGTGAATTAAAACGTCAAACTTACCCCATCGACAAGGATCATCACATGCGTTTTTCCTTATTCAACCTGTTGCAACAGAGTTTTGGCCATCATCAGGGCTGGCCGGAGCAATGGCGCTTTCCTGAGCCCAAAAGCACATATGATGCGGTGATTGTGGGCGCTGGCGGGCACGGTCTGGCCACCGCCTATTATATGGCCAAAGAGCATGGCATGAGAAACATTGCCGTGCTGGAAAAAGGCTGGCTCGGCGGCGGCAATACCGGCCGCAACACCACGATTATCCGCTCGAACTATCTTTGGGAGGAGAGCGAGGGGCTTTATGAGCACGCTTTGAAGCTCTGGGAAGGTCTATCTCAGGACCTGAATTATAATGTGATGTACAGCCCGCGCGGCGTGATGATGCTGGCGCATAATGTGCATGATGTGCAGGTGTTCAAGCGCCATGTTCATGCCAACCGGCTGGCGGGCATTGATAATGAATGGCTGACCGCCGAACAGGCGAAAGAATTTTGCCCGATTCTGAACATTGACCCCAATATTCGCTATCCCATTATCGGCGCGGCCTTGCAGCGGCGCGGCGGCACAGCGCGCCATGACGCTGTGGCCTGGGGCTATGCGCGGGCGGCCTCGAACATGGGTGTCGATATTATCCAGAACTGCGAGGTCACTGGCATTTTGCGCGGCCCTGACGGGGCTGTGACCGGCGTTGAGACCACGCGCGGGACTATCCGCACCAAAAAAATCGGTGTTGTGGCGGCGGGGCATACCTCTGTGCTGATGGGCATGGCGGGTGTGCGGATGCCGCTGGAGAGCTATCCGCTTCAGGCGCTGGTGTCCGAGCCGGTCAAGCCGGTGATGCCCTGCGTGGTGATGTCCAACACTATTCATGCCTATATGTCGCAATCCGACAAGGGTGAGCTGGTGATTGGTGCGGGCACGGACGCTTACACGTCATACAGCCAGACCGGCGGGTTGCATATTGCCGCCCATACGCTGGATGCGATTTGCGAGCTGTTTCCCAATGTGCGGCGCCTGAAAATGCTGCGCAACTGGGGCGGCATTGTCGATGTCACGCCTGACCGTTCTCCGATTATCGGCAAAACGCCTGTGCCGGGGCTGTTTGTAAATTGTGGCTGGGGCACAGGCGGCTTCAAGGCGACGCCGGGGTCGGGCCATGTCTTTGCCCATACGGTGGCCACCGGCGAGCCGCATAAGATCAATGCGGGCTTTACACTGGATCGCTTCCGCACGGGCCGTCTGATTGATGAGGCGGCCGCCGCCGCTGTCGCGCATTAAGGATTTTCACCATGTTATTGATTCACTGTCCCTATTGCGGCTCTGACCGCCCCGAGCTGGAGTTCCGCTATGGCGGGCAGGCGCATGTTGTGCGTGCGCTTGAGCCCTCGACACTGAGCGATGAGCAATGGTCGGAATTCATGTATCTGCGCGCCAATCCGAAAGGGCTCCATGCCGAGCGCTGGCGTCACATGGGCTGTGGCCGCTTTTTCAATGCTGTGCGCCATACAGTGACCGACGCATTTGTTACTACCTATAAAGCCGGTGAATCCATGCCGGATCTGGCGCGTTTCTCACAGGAGCTTGGCTGATGGCTGCGTTTCGCACGATTGCCGGCGGGCGGGTTGACCGCGCCAAACCGCTGCATTTTACCTTTGACGGCGTGGCCTATACGGGCTTGCGCGGTGACACGCTGGCCTCGGCACTGCTGGCCAATGGCGTTCATCTTCTGGGGCGCTCGTTCAAATATCACCGCCCGCGCGGACTTTTATCAATGGGTTCGGACGAGCCCAATGCGCTGGTCAGCGTGGATCGGGGCGGGGGGCGCACAACGCCGAACCTGCGCGCCAGTCAGGTTGAGCTTTATGACGGGCTTGTGGCCACCAGCCAGAACCGCTGGCCGTCGCTGGCGCTGGATGTGGGCGAGGTCAACAATCTGCTGTCGCCGGTGTTTTCGGCAGGATTTTATTATAAAACCTTCATGTGGCCGCGCCTTGCATGGCACAAGCTTTATGAGCCGGTGATCCGTCATGCGGCGGGTTTGGGTGTTGCACCCAAAGAGCCGGACCCTGACCATTATACCCAGCGCTATGCTCATTGTGATGTTCTGGTGGTGGGCGCTGGCCCTGCGGGCCTGACCGCAGCGCTGGCGGCGGCAGAGGCGGGTGCCGATGTCATCATCTGCGACGAGCAGAGTGAATTTGGCGGTTCCCTGCTCTCCACGCATAATGAGACGATTGACGGGCGCGAGGCGCATCAATGGCCGCTGGATATGCTGATGGTGGTGGCGATGCATGAGCGCATCCGCGCGCTGCCGCGCACCACGGCTTTCGGCTATTACCAGCAGAATTTTGTCGGCCTTGTCGAGCGCCTCACCGACCATCTGCCGCAGGTGGATGGCAAGACCCCGCGCGAGCGCATGTGGCAGGTGCGGGCCAAACAGGTGATTCTGGCCACAGGCGCGATCGAGCGGCCACTGGTATTTGCCGACAATGACCGCCCCGGCATTATGCAGGCCAGTGCGGCGCGCACACTCCTCAACCGCTATGGTGTGAAGGCGGGCGCAAAAGCTGTGCTCTTTACCGCCACGGATGATGCCTATCAGGCCGCGCTGGAGCTTCATGCGGCAGGTGTCGAAATGGCGGCGATCATTGATACGCGCGCCAATGGCAGCGCTATGAGTGATCAGGCGGCGGCAGCCGGAATTCGTGTTGTGTCCGGCGCAACCATCACCGGCACAACAGGGCATTTGCGTGTCAGCTCTGTGTCGATTGGCAAGGTCCACAATGGAGAGGTGACGCCTGCGGGCGATATTGCCTGTGACCTGGTGCTGATGTCGGGCGGCTGGACACCTTCGGTGCATCTGTTCTCACAGTCTCGCGGCAAGCTGAAGTTTGATGCCAGCGGCATTTTTGTGCCCGGCGCAGCGGCGCAGGATCAGCTTTCGGCCGGGGCCTGCAATGGCACCTTCGACCTCACCGCCTGCCTGAATGAAGGGTATAGACAGGGCGAGGCTGCCGCGCGCGCGGCAGGCTATAAGGGCGGCGTGCTGAAAACCTTTGATGCGGAAGGGGATGTTGCTCTGTCCGCCGGGATCAGCGGGGCCACACTGACCCATAAAGACCCGAAAACCATCAAGGCTTTTGTTGATTTCCAGAATGATGTCACCGCGCGTGACATTCGTCTGGCCACCCGCGAGGGGATGCGCTCAATCGAACATGTCAAGCGCTATACCACCACCGGCATGGCCACCGATCAGGGCAAAACCTCGAATATGAACGCGCTGGGCATTGCCGCGCAGGCGCTTGGTTCCGATGTGCCCAAGGTGGGGCTGACCACTTTCCGTCCGCCCTATACGCCCACGACCTTCGGTTCCTTTGCCGGTCTGTCGCGCGGCACTCTGTTTGACCCAACCCGTAAAACCGCCATTCATGACTGGGCAGTGGCGCAGGGTGCGAAGTTTGAGGATGTCGGCCAGTGGAAGCGCGCCTATTATTTTGGCAGCGACCTCCATGCCGCCACAAATGCGGAAGTGAAAACGGTGCGCCAAACGGCAGGCCTGTTTGACGCTTCAACGCTGGGCAAAATCGAGGTTGTGGGGCCGGATGCGGCCAAGTTTCTGGGCCGTATTTATACCGGCGCGTTTGAGAAGCTCGGTGTGGGCCGTTGCCGCTATGCGCTGCTGCTCAATGAGGCGGGTTATGTGATTGATGACGGCATTGTCGCCCGCCTGAGCGCGGAACGTTTCCATGTCACCACCACCACGGGTGGCGCGGCGCGGGTGCTCAATATGATGGAGGATTATCTCCAGACCGAATTCACCGATCTCACGCTCTGGCTGACCTCGATCACCGAGCAATATGCGGTGATTGCGGTGCAGGGCCCACGGGCAAAGGACATTCTCCGGCCGCTCGTGGCGGGCGTTGATCTCGATATGCCGCATATGTCGGTGGG
>DAIMHB010000156.1:0-5439 GCA_036723545.1 Beijerinckiaceae bacterium | reverse complement strand
GAAACAGACTGCGCCGCCCCAGCTCGCCCCCCAGCGGAATGCCCAGAAACAGCGTGATAAATCCCAAACGCATCAGCAACAGGGCTGCATCTTCGGCTGGATCATAAGGAGTTGATTTAACGGTTTGCGCCATTCACTAAATCTTGTGTCAGAAACTCGGAACTTTAAGGACACTACAGCAATTTTTTTTAAACTTCTGTGCATTGCAAGACACAGTCTATAAAAATAATTCTATTTTACGGTGGCAAAAATGATGAATTGCCGCTTTTTTCATCATGACAAAACCCGCAAGGACATAAAGAATAAGCGGATTGAATATGTGAGGTGAACCGCGTGACAGTGTCAGCCGCAATGCCGGATGCGGCCACGCTTGTGCCCGCCTATGTGCGGGCGCAGGGTCAGATCAGGGCAGAGTTTGGTGCAAACTCTGGCAGAACTTATGTGTCGCGCCATTATGAGGCGGGCGGCTTTCGCCTGCGTGTGCCCAAACGCGACCATGACCGCGGCGCGCAGGGTGTCGAGGCGGTGCTGATCAACACCGGTGGCGGGCTGGTGGGCGGCGATACGGGTCACATTGACGTGGCGCTCGCGGCTAGTGCGCAGGTGACCATGACCACCCAATCGGCTGAAAAAATCTATGGCTCGCAGGGGCCCGCGACACGTCTGGATATTGGCATCAGGCTTGCGCCCGACAGTGGCTTTGAATGGATTCCGCAGGAAACCATTCTGTTTCGCGATGCGCATTTTATCCGCAATCTGCGGATCAACATGGCAGGTTCCGCCCGCCTCACCCTGCTGGAGAGTGTGGTTTTGGGGCGAAAAGCCTCGAATGAGACCGCCATCAGTGGTATTTTGCGCGATGTCTGGCGCATTTATCGTGATGAAAAGCTCATTTTTGCCGAGAATATGGCGCTGGGGCCGGATCTGGCCGGGCAGCTGGCCCATGCGGCAACTGCTCAGGGCGGCATGAGCATGGCCACCCTGCTTTATATTGCGCCGGATGCCGAAAGCCGGATTGAGGCGATTCGCGCCTCGCTGGCGGATGCGTCCTGCCCCTGTGCGGCCAGTGCCTGGAACGGCATGGCTGTGGTGCGGTTTTTGTCCGACCAGCCGCATTGTTTGCGCCGGGCGGCCGCGCAGACCTTGCGGCTGCTGCGCGGGCGCGACCTGCCCAAGGTGTGGACATGAGATTTGTGTTTAAAAATAATATGCGTTGCAGGGAGCCATTATGAATCTGACACCAAGAGAAAAAGACAAATTGCTGATTGCGATGGCCGCACAGGTGGCGCGAAACCGCCTGGCGCGCGGCGTCAAGCTCAATCATCCGGAAGCCATTGCCATTATTACCGATTTTGTCGTTGAGGGCGCGCGGGACGGGCGCTCGGTGGCCGAACTGATGGAGGCGGGGGCTCATGTCATCACCGCAGATCAGGTGATGGACGGCATTGCCGAGATGATTCACGATATTCAGGTGGAGGCGACCTTCCCCGATGGCACCAAGCTGGTGACCGTGCATCACCCGATTCGCGGTGCGCATTCGGCGCTGGTGCCCGGCGAGGTGCTGGCCGAGGGTGGCGACATCATCATGAATGAGGGCCGCGACACCGTGACCCTGCATGTGGCCAACACCGGTGACAGGCCGATTCAGGTGGGCTCGCATTATCATTTCTTCGAGACCAATGCGGGCTTGAAATTTGACCGCGACAAGGCGCGCGGCTTCCGCCTCGATATTCCGGCGGGCACGGCGGTGCGCTTCGAGCCCGGCCAGTCGAAAGATGTGCGACTTGTGGCGCTGGCTGGCAGCCGCGAGGTCTATGGTTTCCGCGGCGATGTGATGGGAAAACTTGAAGAGGCAAAAGCATGAGCACGTTTCGTCCCACCTCTCTCACCCGCGCCGCTTATGCCGATATGTTTGGCCCCACATTGGGCGATCGTGTTCGTCTGGCGGACACCGAGCTGTTCATCGAAATTGAAAAGGATTTCACCCTCTATGGCGAGGAGGTGAAATTCGGCGGCGGCAAGGTCATCCGTGATGGCATGGGCCAGTCTCAGGTGACGCGCGCCAATGGCGCTGTCGATACTGTCATCACCAATGCCACGATCATTGATCATTGGGGCATTGTGAAGGCCGATATTGGCCTGAAGGACGGCCATATTGTCGCCATTGGCAAGGCTGGAAATCCGGATATTCAGCCCGGCGTCACCATCATCATCGGCCCCGGCACCGAAGTGATCGCCGGTGAGGGCAAGATCATCACCGCGGGCGGCTTTGACACGCATATTCATTTCATCTGCCCGCAGCAGATTGATGAGGCGCTCTATTCGGGCGTGACCTCGATGCTGGGCGGTGGCACCGGCCCCGCCACCGGCACCTTTGCCACCACCTGCACCCCCGGCCCCTGGCATATTGCCCGCATGATCGAGGCGGCGGATGATTTTGCCATGAATATCGGCTTTGCCGGCAAGGGCAATGCCGCGCTGCCCGCCGGTCTTGTCGAGCAGATCGAGGCGGGGGCCTGCGCCCTGAAATTACATGAGGACTGGGGCACAACCCCTGCTGCGATCGACAACTGCCTTTCGGTGGCGGATGACCATGACATTCAGGTGATGATCCACACCGACACATTGAACGAATCCGGCTTTGTTGAGGATACGATCCGCGCCTTCAAGGGCCGCACCATTCATGCCTTCCACACTGAAGGGGCGGGCGGCGGCCATGCGCCGGACATTATCTCTGTGGCGGGCTTGGACAATGTGTTGCCCTCCAGCACCAACCCCACCCGCCCCTTCACCCAAAACACGCTGGACGAACATCTCGACATGCTGATGGTGTGCCACCATCTCGACAGTTCGATTTCGGAAGATCTGGCCTTTGCCGAAAGCCGCATCCGCAAGGAAACCATCGCGGCGGAGGATATTCTGCACGACCTTGGCGCGCTGTCCATGATGTCGTCAGACAGTCAGGCCATGGGCCGTGTGGGTGAGGTGATCATCCGCACATGGCAGACGGCGGATAAGATGAAGCGCCAGCGCGGGCCGCTGCCCGGCGATGGCCGCGCCGATAACAATCGTGTGAAACGCTACATTGCCAAATACACCATCAATCCGGCGATTGCGCATGGCGTCTCGCGCTATATTGGCTCGGTGGAGGTGGGCAAGATGGCTGATCTCGTGGTGTGGACGCCCGCCTTTTTCGGCATCAAGCCTGATCTGGTGATCAAGGGCGGGGTGATTGCGGCGGCGAGCATGGGCGACCCCAATGCCTCAATTCCCACCCCGCAGCCGATGCATTACCGCCCGATGTTTGGCACCTATGGCAAGGCGCGCACCCGCTCATCCTTAACCTTTGTCTCGCAAACTTCGCTCAACAAGGGCCTGGCGGCGCAGCTTGGCGTGGCGAAAAAGCTGGTGGGCGTGGAAAATACCCGCAAAATCAGCAAAAAAAGCATGATGCATAATGATGCCACCCCGCTGATCAGCGTCAATCCTGAAACCTATGCGGTGACAGCGGATGGCGTGCTGCTGGTGTGCGAACCCGCCACCTCGCTGCCCATGGCGCAGAGATATTTTATGTTTTAGAAGGGAGTATTGAGAAAGGGAGTTCACATGCACCGCGCAACACAGGTTATCGCCAAGGGCGATTGGAAAGACGCCGCCGAGACCGTCGTGCTCGATTATGACGACCGGCACCGCCGCCGCATGGCCATGCAGAGCGTCGGCGGTCTGGCGTTTTTGCTGGACCTTGCCGATGTGGTGATGCTGCGCGGCGGCGATGCCCTGCGCCTTGAGGATGGCCGCCTCATCGAGGTGGTGGCCGCACCCGAACCCCTGCTTGAGATCAAAGCGGCGGACGCGCATGAGATGATCCGCGTCGCCTGGCACTTGGGCAACCGCCATTTGCCCACCCAAATTGCGGGCACAAAACTGCGCATCCGCCGCGACCATGTCATTGCCGAGATGGTGCGCGGCCTGGGCGCAAAAGTGGTGGAAATTGAAGCCCCATTCGACCCCGAAGGCGGCGCTTATGCGCAGGCCGTGCAGACGCAGGGGCATGAGCATCATGGCCACGGTCATCACGCGCATGGCCACGACCATCACGATCACGGCCACAAGCATCACCATGCCCATGACCACGATCATCATGATCATGATCATGATCATGTGCATGGGCCGGATTGCGGCCACGACCATTGATGTCTTTTCTCGCGCTTCAGGTGTGGTTTTCGCCCGCCTTTCCGGTGGGGGCTTTCGCTTATTCGCATGGGCTGGAATGGGCGGTGGAGGCCGGTGATCTCACCACGGCCGCCGAGGTGCAGAACTGGATCGCCGCGCTTATCGAAATGGGCTCGATCCGCAATGACGCGATCCTGCTCAGCGCGGCCTGGCGCGGTGAGGCGGTGAATGATCTGGCGCTGGCGCTGGCCTCCTCAAAGGAGCGTTATCTCGAAACCTCCGCTCAGGGCACAGCCTTTGTGGCGGCGCTGCGCAAATCCTGGCCCTGCCAAGCGCTGGAGGCGCTCGACGGCGATATTGCCTATCCGGTGGCGGTGGGCACGGCGGCACGCGGCCATAGCCTGCCGCTGCATGAAACCTGCGCCGCTTTCGCGCTGGCCTTTGTCAGCGCGCTGGTGTCGGCAGCGGTGCGCCTTGGCCCGATCGGCCAGACCGATGGCCAGAAAATTATTGCGGCGCTGCTGCCCGCAATCACAAAACTCGCTGATTTTGCCGAAAATTCAACGCTGGATGACCTTGGCGCTTGTGTGTTTCGGTCGGATCTGGCGGCTCTCTCCCATGAAACCCAATATTCGAGGCTTTTTCGCTCATGACAAAATCCAATAATGGCCCTTTGCGCATTGGTATTGGCGGCCCCGTCGGCTCCGGCAAAACCGCGCTGATGGAATTGCTCTGCAAAAAATTCCGCACCACCTATAATATTGCGGCCATCACCAATGATATTTACACCAAAGAGGACGCGCGGCTCCTGACCGAGGCGGGCGCGCTGGAGGCGGAGCGGATCATGGGCGTGGAGACGGGCGGCTGCCCGCACACCGCCATTCGTGAGGATGCTTCGATCAATCTCGCCGCGATTGACGAGATGAACCGTAAATTTCCCGGCCTTGACCTGATTTTGATTGAATCGGGCGGCGACAATCTCGCCGCCACCTTCTCGCCAGAACTGGCGGACCTGACCATTTATGTGATTGACGTGTCCGGCGGCGAGAAAATTCCGCGTAAAGGCGGGCCGGGTATCACCCGCTCGGATCTGCTGGTGATCAATAAAATCGACCTCGCGCCTTATGTCGGGGCCTCATTGGAGGTGATGGACCGCGACGCCAAACTGATGCGCAAGGCCAAGCCTTTCGTCTTTACCAATATGAAAACCGGCGAGGGACTGGAGGCGGTGGCACAGTTTATTGTGGAGAAGGGCGGGGTTTAAGC
>DAIMHB010000155.1:0-5441 GCA_036723545.1 Beijerinckiaceae bacterium | reverse complement strand
ATGATAATCCACACCAGCCCGTCAAAGCCGGGCGGGCGGCGGCGCAGGGGCGGCAGGCCGGTGATGTCCACAAGCGGGGCAAGCCGCACCGGGTCCAGAGCCACCAGCGCACTCACCGCCTGAGCCAGAGCCTCTTCAGAGTGAATCATAGGGGCTTGCGACATATCCCGCCTCCGTCTTAAACTCATTAAAGCATGAAGACCCCGGCTTCACCACAGATTCTGCGCTTTGCGCCCTCGCCCAATGGCCTGCTGCATCTGGGCCATGCCTATTCTGCCCTGCTGAATTTTGACAGCGCGCGCCAGCGCGGCGGCACATGTGTGCTGCGGATCGAGGATATTGACACCACCCGCTGCCGTCCGGAATTCGAAGCCGCCATTTTTGAGGATCTGCACTGGCTGGGCTTAAGCTGGCCGGAACCCGTGATGCGCCAGTCCAAGCGCAACACTGCCTATAAAGCCGCATTGGCAAAGCTGTCGCCGCTGCTCTACCCCTGTTTTTGCAACCGCAGCGCTTTGGCAAAGGCCGGTGCGGGGCAAGACCCGCTCGGCGCACCGCTCTACCCGGGCACCTGCCGTCATTTAAGCCGCGATGAGCAGAATGCGCGCAAGCAACGCGAGCCTTTTGCCTTGCGGCTGGATATACAGCGTGCCCGCGACATGGCACCAGCCTTGATGTGGCAGGATGAAACAGCGCCAGCACCCATCACCGCCCGCCCCGAACTCTGGGGCGATGTGATTCTGGCGCGCAAGGACATTGGCACCTCCTATCATCTTGCCGTTGTGGTGGATGATGCCGCGCAAAACATCAGCCATGTGCTGCGCGGGCAGGACCTGTTTGCCGCCACCCATATTCACCGGCTGCTGCAATTTCTGCTGGATCTGCCCACCCCGCTCTATCACCATCATGCGCTTTTGCGCGATGAAAAGGGTGAGAAACTGGCCAAAAGCCATATGTCCAAACCGTTGCGGCAATGGCGCAATGAGGGCGCAACGCCGGATGACATCCGCGCTATGATAGGGTTAAACCAACCTTAAACTCTCTGGGTCACATTCAGGCATGACCGATGTTTCAAACGCTCTTTTTGCAGGCTCCGCACCGCCACTAGCCATGGAGGCGCAGGTCTGGCTGGAGACGCTCAAATCCAAGCGCATGTCGCCTGAAACATTAGAGGCCTATGCGCGGGATCTGCGCCAGTTCATCGCCTTTATGGCGGCGCATCTGGGCGAACCGGTCAGTTTTGCGGTGATGAAAAGCCTTAAGCCCGCCGATATTCGCGCCTTTATGGCGGCGCGGCGGCGCGAGGACGCATCAAGCCGCACCCTCATGCGCAGTCTGGCGGGCATCCGCTCATTTGCCCGCCATCTGGAGCGCGAGGGCAAGGGCATTGTCTCGCCCTTTTCGGCAGTGCGCACCCCCAAACTGGCGCGCAGCCTGCCCAAACCCATCCCCAGACAGGCCGCCACCGCTATGGCGGGCACCGACATTCGCTTAGGCGACACACAAGACCCATGGGTGCTGGCGCGCGACGCCGCCGTGCTGGCGCTGCTTTATGGTGCGGGCCTGCGCATTTCCGAGGCGCTGAATATTCAGGTGGAGCAAGCGCCCATTGGCGAGCGGGACAGTTTGAACGTCACCGGCAAAGGCAATAAAACCCGCATGGTGCCGATCATCGCGCCGATTCGCCGCGCCATTGAGACCTATATGCGGCTCTGCCCCTATCCGCTCAAAAGTGGCGCGCTGTTTTTAGGCGCGCACGGCGGGCCGCTCAGCCCGCGCCTCATTCAGCTCACCGTCGAAAAATTGCGCGGGGCGCTGGGCCTGCCCGACAGCGCCACGCCGCATGCCCTGCGCCATTCTTTTGCCACCCATCTGCTCAGCGGCGGCGGCGACTTACGCGCGATTCAGGAGCTGCTCGGCCATGCCTCGCTCTCCACCACGCAAATTTATACGGCGGTGGATTCGGTGCGGCTGATGGACGCCTATCGCGCGGCGCACCCGCGCGCGAAGGGGTAGTATATCACTGCCCTCACCCTGAGGAGCGAAGCGTCTCGAAGGGTGGGGGTTTGCACCTCTTGCCCCCTCGCCCTTCGAGACGCGCACTCACGCGCGCTCCTCAGGGTGAGGGGTGGAGAATACCCAGACTCACGCGTGAATCTGGCGCTTGTCCACCGCCATGGCGGCTTCTTTCACCGCTTCCGACATGGTGGGGTGCGCGTGGCAGGTGCGGGCCAGATCCTCAGCCGAGCCGCCAAATTCCATCAGCACAGCCGCCTCGTGAATCATTTCACCGGCGCCCGCGCCAATAATATGCACGCCGAGCACGCGGTCGGTGGTGGCATCGGCCAGAATTTTCACAAAGCCGTCGGTGTGGCGCATGGCGCGGGCGCGGCCATTGGCGGTGAAGTTGAACTTGCCGATTTTATAGGCAATGGCAGCGGCTTGCAGCTCGTCTTCGGTTTTGCCGACACTGGCCACTTCCGGCATGGTGTAAACCACACCGGGGATCACGTCATAATTGACATGGCCATGCTGTCCGGCCAGAATTTCGGCGACAGCGACGCCTTCATCCTCGGCCTTATGCGCCAGCATCGGCCCGCGCACCACATCACCAATGGCATAAATGCCCGCCACATTGGTGGCAAAATGATTGTCGATGACAATCTTGCCGCGCTCCAGCGCCACGCCCACCGCCTCAAGCCCAAGCCCTTCGGTATAGGGTGTGCGGCCCGTGGCAATCAGCACCACATCGGCGGCAAGGGTCTCGCCCGCGCCGCCCGCAACAGGCTCGAAAGACACCTCGGCCCCCGCACCCTTCAGCGCAACACCAGTCACCTTTGACGACATTTTGAAGGTAAAGCCCTGCTTGTCCAGAATGCGGTTGAACTGCTTGGCCACCTCCGTATCCATGCCGGGCAGAATGCGGTCGAGATATTCAATCACCGTGACCTTTGCGCCCAAACGGTTCCACACCGAGCCAAGCTCCAGCCCGATGACGCCCGCACCCACCACCACAAGATGCGTGGGCACTTTGTCCAAGGTCAGCGCGCCGGTGGAGGACACCACGATCTTTTCGTCAAAGGCAATAAAATTACCGCTCGCGTCGCGCAATTTCGCCACATCGGAGCCAGTGGCAATCACGATGTTTTTGGTCTCCAGCGCGGTTATGGTGCCATCTTCTGCGGTGACATTGACCTTGCCAGCGCCGGCAATGGTGCCAAGGCCGAAAAAGGCGTCCACCTTGTTTTTCTTCAGCAAAAAGGCCACGCCATTGACATTGGCGTCCACCGTATCCTGCTTATGTTTCATCATCGCAGGCATATCGAGCTCTGGTGCCGAGGTCTTGATGCCTAAAAGCGGAAAGCTATGTCCGGCCTCATGAAACATTTCCGAGGCATGAAGCAGCGCCTTAGAGGGAATGCAGCCGACATTGAGGCAGGTGCCGCCATGCGTCTTGCGCTTTTCCACCACAGCCACCTTCAGCCCAAGCTGCGCCGCACGAATGGCGCAGACATAACCGCCGGGGCCGGTGCCGATAACAATGAGATCATAAGACATAAGATATTCCTCAGTTAAGAGCGCATCGCTTTAGTATGAAAGCCTGTCCCTCATCCTTCGACAAGCTCAGGATGAAGATGCGACAGGAGCATTGCGAGAAGGCGAGGCCACAAAAGCACTCCATAATTGGATTGCTTCGCTTGCGCTCGCAATGACGGCTGTGTGCCTTTATTCCTCACTCTTACCCTCTCTCTCCGTCCTCCTGAGAAGCGCGTCTCGAAGGAGGGGAGAGGGGGCTGACGCCAAATTAAAGATCCAGCACCAAGCGCGCCGGGTCTTCCAAGGCTTCCTTCACCCGCACAAGGAAGGTGACAGCCTCTTTGCCATCAACAATGCGGTGGTCATAGGAGAGCGCGAGATACATCATCGGCCGGATTTCGATTTTGCCATTGACCACCATCGGGCGATCCTGAATTTTGTGCATCCCCAAAATGCCGGACTGCGGCGCATTCAGAATCGGCGTCGACATCAGCGAGCCATAAATGCCGCCATTGGTAATGGTGAAGGTGCCGCCCTGCATTTCGTCAATTTTAAGCTGGCCATCACGGGCGCGCTTGCCATATTCGGCAATTTTCTTCTCGATACCGGTCACAGACAGCATATCCGCATCGCGCACCACCGGCACAACCAGACCCTTGTCAGTGCCGACCGCAATGCCAACATGATAATAATTCTTGTAAACAAGATCAGTGCCGTCAATTTCGGCATTCACCGCCGGAATTTCCTTCAGCGCCTGCACACAAGCCTTCACAAACAGGCCCATGAAACCGAGCTTAGCGCCGTGCTTCTTCTCGAAACTGTCCTTGAAGCGGGCGCGCATGGCCATAACTTCGGTCATATCCACCTCGTTGAAAGTGGTGAGCATGGCGGCAGTGTTTTGCGCGTCCTTGAGGCGGCGGGCAATGGTCTGGCGCAGCTTGGTCATTTTGACGCGCTCTTCACGCGAAGCATCATCCGCCGGCGAGGGCGCACGGAATGAAACCGCAATCGGAGTCGTGGACGCGGAAGCGCCGCCCGTAGTGATGGCAGTGAGCACGTCTCCCTTCAGCACCTGACCACGCTTACCGGAACCGACTACAGCGCTGGTGTCGATATTGCTTTCTGCGGCCAGTTTGGCTGCTGAGGGGGCGGGCGGCATGGAGGTCGATGACGTCGAGGAGATCGCACGATTTGCTTGGGGCGGAACAGCCAACTGCTCAGCGACGTGCTCGCTAGTTACGGACTGGATTGTGTTACGAGCACTCGGCGGAACGCCACCGGCACCCGCCGCAATCTGGCCGAGCAGCGCGCCAACACCCACGGTCTCGCCGTCCTTGGCGATAATTTCCGCCAGCACGCCGGAGGACGGCGCATTGACCTCCAAGGTCACCTTATCGGTTTCCAGCTCCACCAGCGGCTCATCCGCCTTGACAGCCTCGCCAATCTTTTTAAACCATTTGCCAATCGTGGCTTCCGAGACGGATTCACCAAGGGTCGGAACGCGAATTTCAGTTGTCATTTCAGTGTCCTCTTAAACTTTTTATCAGCACGTTCAGGCAAAGGCTTCGTCAAGGAAGGCTTTGAGCTGGGCCAGATGTTTCGACATCAGGCCCGTGGCGGTGGCGGCAGAGGCCGCGCGGCCCACATAGCGCGCCCGCTTGGTTTTGCCCGCCACCTGCGCCAGCACCCATTCAATATAAGGCTCGACGAAACTCCATGCGCCCATGTTTTTCGGCTCTTCCTGACACCAGACCACATCGGCCCGCTTGAAGCGCGACAATTCGGCCACCAATGCTTTCAAGGGGAAGGGGTAAAGCTGTTCCACGCGCAAGAGATAAACATCGTCAATGCCGCGCTTTTCGCGCTCCTCGTAAAGGTCATAATAGACCTTGCCAGTGCACAGC
>DAIMHB010000154.1:0-5443 GCA_036723545.1 Beijerinckiaceae bacterium | reverse complement strand
GGGTCAGGTGCCGGAATATGTGGAAATGGTGGCGCGCTGGTGCAAGCAGCATTCACGTATGCCGCTGATTGTGAAGCTCACGCCCAATATCACCGACATCCGCCATGCGGCGCGCGCGGCCAAACGCGGCGGCGCGGATGCGGTCTCGCTGATCAACACCATCAATTCGATTGTGGCGGTGGATCTCGACAGCATGACCACCTCGCCGCATATTGATGGCAAGGGCACGCATGGCGGCTATTGCGGCCCTGCGGTCAAGCCCATCGCCCTGCATATGGTGACGGAAATTGCCCGTGACCCGCAAACCGCAGGCCTGCCGATTTCGGCCATTGGCGGCATCACCACATGGCGAGACGCTGCCGAATTCATGGCCATGTCGGCGGGCACGGCGCAGGTCTGCACCGCCGCTATGACCTATGGCTTTAAAATTGTCGAGGAGATGAAAACCGGCCTGAGCGACTGGATGGATTCAAAGGGCTATGCCACGATCGAGGACTTCCGCGGCAAGGCGGTGGGCAATGCCACGGACTGGCAATATCTCAACCTGAATTATGTGGTCAAAGCCAAGATTGATCAGGATTTGTGCATCAAATGCGGGCGCTGCCATATTGTCTGTGAGGACACGTCGCATCAGGCGATCACCAGCCTTGTCGATGGCGCGCGCAAATTCGAGGTGATTGATGAGGAATGCGTGGGCTGCAACCTCTGCGCCAATGTCTGCCCGATTCAGAACTGCATCACCATGGTGCCGCAGACATCAGGCACTGACCCGCGCACCGGCTTTGACTATGGCCGTCCCTATGCCAACTGGACAACCCACCCCAACAACCCCAGCGTTAAGGCTGCGGAGTGAGGGCATTGGCTGCTTTGGCAGCACCGGTAAGAACAGTTTTTGAACATGCGCGGATCACATCCGCGCATTCTGGTTTTTGCATTCTTTCCAGCGTTTAAAAATACCCCTGTCATTTGGATGGAACAGAGTTAAATAATCTATATTGAAAAAAATTCAGTATAGGCTGAACAAATCGGGGGAAACACAGATGCTGCGTCGCTTTTTAACTCTTTTCACCTTGACCACATGTCTTGCCGCCGTGCTGCCTGCATGGGCAGAAGACCGGATGCCGCCAATCCCGGAAGACAAACTGACCGATGCACAGAAAAAGGCAGCAGCCGAGTTTGAAACGGCCCGCAAGGTGCCGGTATTCGGGCCGTTCGTGCCGCTGGAGCGCAGCCCGGACCTCATGCTGGCCGCCAGCAATATGGGGCTCTATCTGCGCTATCACACATCCGTGCCCCTCAAACTCAATGAATTAATCATCCTGATGATTGCGCGGGAATGGAGCCAGCAGGTGGAATGGGAAATTCATTATCCCGCCGCCTTGAAAGCAGGGCTGGATGAGAAAATCGCCAAGGCGATTGGAGAAGGTCGCCGTCCCGATGGCATGAACGAAGATGAACTCATCGCCTATGACCTGACATCCGAACTTCTGCACAGCAAAAATGTCAGTGCCGCCACTTATGCGCGGGCAATCGCCGGATTTGGCGAGCAAGGCGCTATAGATATGGCCGGAACCGCTGGCTATTATACGTTTCTGGCCATGGAAATGAATATGGCGCGCACGGCTGGCGCGCCAGATGCGAAATTTGTACTGCCCAAGCTAGACCAGTAACACCCAATATAAACTGCAACCTGCTGCGTAACGCTCAGTGACGCAGCAGGGTGGCAGCAACCCCGCCCAGCGCCATGAGCCACAACACGCCGGTTGCCGTGGCCTGAATCATAAATCCCGGTGTGCGCTTATTGGCGGCTTCCAGATAGGTTTTGGCGTAAAGGATACGTCCGGCAATCCACACCAGCCCCAAGAGTGCGGCAAAGACATCACTTGTCCAATAGGCCGCCAGCCAGAGCGAGGGCAACACAATCGGCGCAAATTCCACCGCATTGGCCTGCACCCGCAGCGCGCGTTCCAACTCAGGATGACCGGACATCAGCGGTGCGGAAATACCCAGCTTCTGACGGGTTTTGCCCACCATAAGCCCGACATAGAGATAATAGGCCGCCATCAAGAGTGTAACAAAGCTGGTATAAATCAACATATCGACCTCATGGTTTCCACAAGCGGCTTAAGCCTGCGCGTTTGACTGGTTTTTGACAATACCACGCAGAATAATGTCCGTAACCTGCGTTTTGACCGTTTCAAATTCATCGTCCGACAAAGGCTGCCCGCCATTCAGCGTGGCGATCTGCGAGGCAAAATCAGCATAATGCTGGGTGGTGGCCCAGATCATGAAAAACAATGTGCGGGGCAGGACTGGGTAAACTTTGCCTTCATCAATCCAGCGCTGCACCACAAGTTCATGTGCGGCCACCCAATCGGCAAGGGTGGTTTCCAGAAAATCCTGAATGACCGGCGCACCGCGCATAATTTCCGAAGCCCAGATCTGGCTGCTTAAAGGCATGGTGCGGGACAAATCCATTTTCGCGCCAATATAGCGGGCCAGCGCCACATCCGGCTCATCATTATGGTCAAGCGAATCAGCCGCATTGAGCCATGTGGTCAGCACCCGCGCCAGCACAACACGGTAAAGCGCTTCCTTGGTGGAGAAGTAATAATGCAGATTGGCCTTGGGCACGCGCGCGCGGCGGGCAATTTCGGCTGTTGTTGCGCCTTTAAAGCCGAATTCAGCAAATACAGCCTCAGCCGCCGCAAGAATCGTCGCTTCATTGTCAGAACGGATATTGGTCTTGGAATTTTGAGAGGGCAATGAATGAACTTTCAGCACAGCAGGACCGCACACGCGGGATCGAACAAATTTTATGCGCTTTGCATATCTCTAATCCAGAATAAAATCTTTTTTTTCAGCAAAAACGAGAATTGACCAAATGGTCAAGTCATCATAGCGTCATGATGTCAAACTGCGGAGGATGAGAATGTCGGACCTTTCCAATATGCGCATTGATGGCCAGAGGCTCTGGGACACGCTGATGGAAATGGCCAAAATCGGCGGCACGCCCAAGGGCGGCTGCAAGCGTCTGACCCTCACCGACCTCGACAAACAGGGCCGTGAACTCTTCACACAATGGTGCGAGGCCGCTGGCTGCACCATGAGTGTGGATGAAATGGGCAATATGTTTGCCCGCCGCGCCGGCACGGACGACAGCCTTCCCCCTGTGATGATGGGCAGTCATCTTGATACCCAGCCGACAGGTGGCAAATTTGACGGCGTATTGGGCGTGCTGGGGGCGCTGGAGGTGGTGCGCTCGCTCAATGACCTGAACATCAAAACCAAGCACCCGATTGAGGTGGCCAACTGGACCAATGAGGAAGGCTCGCGCTTTGCCCCGGCCATGGTGTCCTCCGGTGTTTTTGCAGGCGCTTACACCAAAGAATTTGCTTATTCCCGGCTGGATGTGGAGGGCAAAAGCCTTGGCGACGAGCTGGAGCGCATCGGCTATAAGGGCAAGGTGCCGGTGGGAGGGCGGCCCATACATGCGTTTTTCGAGCTGCATATTGAGCAAGGGCCGATATTGGAGGCCGAGCACAAGGATATTGGCGTGGTTACCCATGGGCAGGGCCAGCGCTGGTATGAGGTGAAGCTCACCGGTTTTGAAAGCCATGCGGGATCAACCCCCATGCCGCGCCGCCGCGATGCCTTGCTGGGCGCCGCGCGCATTGTTGAATTGGTCAATAAAATCGGCCTGAAACACGCGCCCAATGCCGTGGCCACGGTCGGCATGTTGACGCCCTACCCCGGCTCTCGCAATGTGATCCCCGGCGAGGTGTTCATGACGGTTGATTTCCGCCATCCGGATGATGCGGTTCTGAAAAAGATGGATCAGGCGCTGAAGCGCGGCATCACCAAAGTCTGCACGCAGATCGGCCTCGAACAGGAGGTGAAACAAGTGTTTTATTACAAGCCCGTGGCCTTCCATCCCGACTGCGTGGCCGCTGTGCGCCGTGCCGCCGACCATTTTGGCTATTCGCACCGCGATATTGTGTCAGGTGCCGGGCATGACGCCTGTTATCTGGCGCGTGTTGCGCCAACCTCGATGATTTTTACACCCTGCGTCGATGGCATAAGCCATAATGAGGCCGAGGATATTTCTGTGGAATGGGCCACGGCGGGGGCCAATGTGCTGCTTCATGCCGTGCTGGAAAAAGCTGAAGTGATTTAAAATATGTCGCATCCCAGGGAAAATAGTTGTGCGCGTCCCCTCTCCCCATTTTAATGGGGAGAGGGGACGATTGAATGTCCGTTTAAAAAGCTCTCATAAGTAAATAAGGGGTCTGCCATGTCGATTGTTATCAAAGGTGGCACGATTGTCACCGCAACCCACAGCTATAAGGCCGATGTGCGCATAGATGGCGAGGTGATCACCGCCATCGGCGAAAATTTGAGCGGCGACACAGTTCTCGACGTCACCGGCACATATATCATGCCCGGCGGCATTGACCCCCATACGCATTTGGAAATGCCCTTTATGGGCACCACAACCGCCGATAATTTTGAAACCGGCACGCGCGCCGCCCTCTCCGGCGGCACGACAATGGTGGTGGATTTTTGTATTCCCGGCCACGGCCAGAAACTGCTCGATGCCTGGGCGGACTGGGATCGCCGCTCGAAAAACGCCCTGACAGATTATGCCTATCATATGTGCATCACCTATTGGGATGCCTCAACCCCCGCACAAATGGCCGAAGTGGTGGACAAAGGTGTCACCACCTTCAAGCATTTCATGGCCTATAAGGGCGCGCTGATGGTCAATGACGAGGAAATGTTTGCCTCGTTCCAGACCTGCGCCAGGCTCGGCGCGCTGCCCCTCGTTCACGCCGAAAATGGCGATGTGGTCGCCACCATGCAGGCCAAACTGCTTAAAGAGGGCATTACCGGCCCGGAGGGCCATGCCTATTCCCGCCCGCCGGAGGTGGAAGGCGAGGCCACCAACCGCGCCATTATGCTGGCGGATATGGCCGGTGTGCCGGTCTATATTGTCCATACCAGCTCGATTGCCGCGCATGAGGCCATCCGCCGCGCCCGCGCGCTCGGCCAGCGTGTTTACGGTGAGCCGCTGATCCAGCACCTCACGCTGGATGAATCCGAATATCACAACAAAGACTGGAACCATGCCGCGCGGCGGGTGATGTCGCCGCCCTTCCGCGATAAAAAGCATCAGGATGATCTGTGGAACGGGCTGCGCGCCGGCTCCTTGCAGGTGGTGGCGACCGACCATTGCGCCTTCACCACCGCGCAAAAACAGTTCGGCCTCAATGATTTCACCAAAATTCCCAATGGCACCGGCGGTCTGGAAGACCGTATGCCCGTGCTCTGGACCTATGGGGTGGGCACAGGCCGCATGACCATGAATGAATTTGTCGCCGTCACCTCCACCAATATCGCGCAAATTCTCAATCTTTATCCGAAAAAAGGGTCTGTTTCGGTG
>DAIMHB010000153.1:0-5487 GCA_036723545.1 Beijerinckiaceae bacterium | reverse complement strand
TGCCCGCTTCGGTGCTGCTCGAATTGTTTCCGCGCATGGTGCATGATCTGGCCCGCGAGCAAGGCAAAAAGGTTGATCTCCAGCTTATCGGCGGGGATATTGTTGTCGATAAGCGCATTATTGAGGAGATGAAAGCGCCGCTGATGCACTTGCTGCGCAATGCGATTGACCATGGTATCGAAACACCCCAGCAGCGGCTTGAGGCTGGAAAACCCGAGATCAGCGTGCTTAGGGTCAGTGTGGAACAAGAGGCGGGGCGGGTTCATATTGAAGTGCGCGATGATGGCCGCGGACTGGACCTTGACGCCGTTCGGGCCATTGCGGTCAGCCGGGGGTTTTATACACAGGCGCAAGCTGCTGCGCTTGACAGCCGGCAGCTGCATAACCTGATTGTGCAGCAGGGTTTTTCCACCAGTGCGAAAGTCACGGATGTTTCGGGACGGGGGGTCGGGCTGAATGTTGTTGGCACGACCGTCGAGCGGTTGCACGGTTCGCTCACTCTGGATTCAAGCCCGGGAAAGGGCATGTCCGTTCATCTCGGTCTGCCGGTCTCGCTCATCTCCACCCGCATATTGCTGGTCAGAGATTTTGAGCACAGTTTTGCCTTTCCCTTTGAACATGTGGAACGGATTTTACGCCCGTTAGAGGCGGATATCCGCTGGATTGAGGGGCGTCCGTGTATTGAGGACAGCGGTGGCATCGTATTTTTGGGCAGGCTGGGCGTGATGGTCAACTGCCCTGGATCTGTGTTGAGCCATGAGGTTCAGCCCTATTGCGTCCTGCTCCGGCATGATCAGTTCCGCATCGGGATTCTGGTTGCAGAATTGCAGGGCGAGCAAGATGTTGTGATCAAGCCGCTGCCATTTCCTTTGCGTAAATCGGATGACCTGCTGGGCGTGACGATCATTGATTCCGGTCTTGTCTGCCCGGTGCTGAATGTGCGGAACCTGTCGGCGCATATTCTCGATATACCCCATTCCGATGCGAAGGCGGCATCGGCCAAAGAGAGCATCAAGGTCAAGCGCATTCTGCTGGCCGAGGACAGCATCACAACGCGGCTGCAGGAAAAGCGAATTCTGGAAAGCGCCGGTTATCAGGTTGTTGTGGCTGTGGACGGGCTGGATGCCTGGATGCAACTGGCCCGCAGCCAATTTGATGCTGTTGTGTCCGATATTATGATGCCCAATCTCACCGGGCTGGAACTGACCCAGAGAATGCGCGCCAATAAGGCCTTTGCAGATATTCCGGTTGTTTTGCTCACCTCGCTTGCCTCTGACGATGACCGTCGCAAAGGGCTTGAGGCCGGGGCTGATGCCTATCTCACCAAACCGGAATTTGACCAGAGCATATTGCTGGAATGTCTTGAGCGGCTGATTTAACAGGATGACCGGATGAGCAGACTATCACAATCTGTTGGTATGCCGCGCGTTCTGGTCGTCGATGATTCGCCGGTCGAACTGGCAATTATTGCCCGTGCGCTTGAGGCCAACGGAATCATCGTTGCCGGCACAGCCTGCAATGGTCAGGAAGCGCTGGCACTAATTCCCAAACTGAACCCGGATGTGATCTGCACGGATCTTCACATGCCCGTTATGGATGGAATGGTTCTGACCGAGCAGGTGATGGCGCTTTATCCCCGCCCTGTATTGGTGCTGAGCATTTCAACACAGCCCTATCAGGTTCATAATATTATGAAAATATTACAGGCCGGCGCTCTGGATGTCATGGCCAAACCGGTGCTGGCGCAAGGGGGCGCGGAGTCGCTCGATGCAAAACTGCTGGCCGAGAAAATTCAAATTCTGGCCGGTGTGAAGGTGATTGCCAAAAAACACCCCTCCGCTCTGCGCAAGCCTGATCCTGATCCGGTGGACGCCTATGTGCCGCCACCCCAAATTATTGGCATAGGTTCATCCACAGGCGGGCCGCCCGCCTTGCTGCATATATTTTCAAATCTGCCCAAGGATTTCGCCATTCCGATCCTTTGTGTTCAGCATATCAGCCTTGGCTTTTTGGAAGGCATGGTGGAATGGCTGAACACGATCAGCCGCCTGAACATTATGGTGGCCGAGGCCGGAATGGAGCCTTGCCCGGGCCATGTCTATTTTGCCCCCAAAGACCAGCATCTGATTGTCGATAAAAACCGGCGTCTTGCGCTGGTGCCCGCCGACCCCCATGAGGTTTACGCACCCAGCATCAACCGGCTGTTCTCATCTCTGGCGCAGGTCTATGGCAATCTTTGTGCCGGCATTGTGCTGAGCGGCATGGGGAATGATGGCGCTCAGGGCATCTGTGACATTTATTGCAAGGGCGGACTGACCATTGCGCAGGATGAAGCCACATCTGTTATTTTCGGAATGCCGAAAGTGGCGATTGAGACGGGGGCTGTCCGGGAGGTTCTGCCTCTGAACTGGATTGTGCCCACTTTGCTGAATTTGCATTTCAAGGCCAGAGGAGGCGTCCATGTCTGAACACTTGACGCAGGACAAGCACAATCAGCGTGTGCTGATTGTGGAGGATAGCCCGACCCAGGCCGAAGCCTTGCGGCGCGTTCTTGCCACCGCCGGATATGAGGTCATTGTGGCACAGGATGGCGAGGACGGATGGAGCCGTGTGCTGGACTCCGCTCCGCATATAGTGGTGAGTGACATTTCCATGCCCCGCATGGATGGATTCGAATTGTGCCGGCGCATTCGCAGCAGCAAGGCAACCGAGAGTTTGCCGGTTATTTTGCTCACCGGCCTGACGGATGTCTGGGATGTCATTCATGGCCTGAATGTGGGCGCGGATAATTATGTGACCAAACCTTACGATCCTGAACTGCTGCTGGAGCGCATTGCCGCGACTTTGTGCCAGACATCGCAGCCGGATGCGGATAAATTCACGCTTGATGTTGAAGTGTCCGGTCAGGTGGCACAGGTGACCGCCGGCCCGCGCCAGTTGATCAATCTGCTGCTGTCGACCTATAGCAATGCCATCAGCCAGAACAAAGTTTTGCAGACCACGCAGACGCAGCTGGCCCATCTCAATGCGCGGCTGGAAGAGGAGGTGGAGCTTCAATCCCGCCAGATCATTGACCGTGAGCGCGCGCTGGCCCGCGAAGTTCAGGAAAGACTTGAGGACAAAACCGAACATCTGAAAACCCTGCGGGACAATCTGCTTGAATCGGTTTCAGCTCTGGCCGAAACCATGGAACTGCGCGATCCCTATACCGCAGGGCACCAGCGCCGTGTGGCCGACCTTGCTGTCCATATTGCGCAGGACATGGGCATGAGCGAGGAGGATATTCTGGGGCTCAGACTTGCCGGAATTGTGCATGACATTGGAAAAATTCGTGTGCCGGTCGAGATTTTGTCCCGACCCGGCCGGCTGAATGATATTGAAATGTCCCTTGTCCGCCTTCATGCCGAAGCCGGATATCAGATTTTAAAAAATATACATTTTCCCTGGCCAGTGGCCAAAATTGTGCAGCAGCATCATGAGCGCGAGAATGGCCAAGGCTATCCTCTGGGCTTGAAACATGGGGAAATCTTGATTGCCGCCTCGATTCTGGCGGTAGCGGATGTGGTTGACTCGATGTCTATGCCGCGCCCCTATCGGGCCGCGCTGGGTCTTGAGGCTGCTATACACGAGCTTGAGTCAGGGCGCACTCAAATTTACAATCCTGAGGTTGTGGATGCCTGCCTGCGCGTTTTGCAACGCAATCTGTGGCATCCGGCGCAATAATCACGGCGGTTTCCCCCTGTTCAATAGCCCACCGCTGAGCCTGACGGACGGCGGCTGTCATTGGCGCCATAGATCAAGCCTGCGCGGCCCGCCAGACCCACCATGCTGTCATTGCCTGAGGATGCTGTTGCGCTTGTCTCATTGTGCAATGGCATCACGATGAGCTCTTCGGCCCCCCAAGGCGTTTGTTCCCCGATTTTATAGCCCATATCCTCCAGAAGTTTTCGTGTGTCGGGAGAAAGAGCGTAGGGTTCGGCAAATATTTGATCGGGAAGCCATTGATGGTGAAAACGCGGCGCGTCAACAGCCTCCTGCGGTGCCATGCCATAATCGACAAGATTGAGAATGGTCTCAAGTGTGATGGTGATGATGCGTGATCCGCCGGGGCTGCCCAGCACGGCAACGACCTTGCCATTTTTTGTCAGCACTGTGGGCGCCATGGAGGAGAGGGGACGTTTGCCGGGCGCGATGATATTCGCCTCGCCCTGCACCAAGCCAAACAGATTGGCCGCGCCCAATTTCGTGGTGAAATCATCCATTTCATCATTGAGCAAAAAGCCTGTGCCCGGGGCGATAACACCGGCGCCGAACAGGCCATTGATGGTGTAGGTCACGGATACGGCATTGCCCTTGTCGTCCATCACGGAATAATGCGTTGTTTCAGGCTGTTCAGGCGGGCCAATGCCCGGATGCAGATCTTTTGAAATGCCTGCTTTGTCTGTGGGAATCTGTGTGCGGATTTTCGCGGCATAGTCCTTTGAGAGCAGTTGCGCGACGGGATTGGTGATGAATGCGGGGTCGCCGAGATAGGTGTTGCGGTCAAGATAAGCCTGACGCATCGCCTCTGTCATCAGGTGGACAGATTGCGCTGAGTGAAAGCCCAGCCCCTTGAGGTCATAGCCCTCAAGAATATTGAGAATTTCACATAAGGTCACGCCACCTGAGGATGGGGGTGGTGCTGAAATGATGGCATAGTCCCGATAGGTGCAACGCACCGGCTCTGTTTCGCGGATGCGGTAGCGCGCAAAATCATCCGTGGTGAACAGGCCACCATTCTGACGTGAGGCCTCCGCCACGGTTTTGGCAATCTCGCCCTTGTAAAAGGCGTCGGGTCCGGAGGCCGCAATCGCTTCAAGGCTATGGGCCAGATCGGTTTGAATGAGGCGGTCTCCGGGTTGAAACCCTGATCCGTCCGGCCGCATAAAAATCTGAGCGCTCTGCGGATTGGCTCTGAGCTTTTTCGTACCCGCATCGAGAATGTCCGTATCGCCGCGATTGAGAATGAAGCCCTCCCGCGCCAGCCGGATTGCGGGGGCCATGATCTGAGCTCGGGTCATTGTGCCATATTCGCGCAGGGCCGTATCCAGCCCCAGCACGGTTCCGGGTATTCCTGCGGCCAAATATCCGACCAGACTGGCGCCGGCCACCGGTTGGCCATTCGGATCCAGATACATGTCACGCGTGGCAGCGGCGGGTGCTGTCTCACGAAAATTAATGAAGGTGTCATGTCCGTCCGAGAGATGGATGGTCATGAAGCCGCCGCCGCCAATATTGCCGCAACAGGCATTTGTGACGGCTTCGGCATAGCCAACCGCCACAGCGGCATCAATGGCATTGCCGCCTGCTTTCAAAATTTCGATGCCTATGTCCGAGGCCAGATGCTGGGAGGTGACAACCATGCCATGTGTGGCTTCCACTGCGGGCATGGATGCCGCCCTGACCGCCAGCGTGCTTCCGACAAGGGCTGCGAGAGTGAGTGTGGAG
>DAIMHB010000152.1:0-5514 GCA_036723545.1 Beijerinckiaceae bacterium | reverse complement strand
CCTTCATTGGCTTCAAAACCGTCCATTTCAACCAGCAGCTGGTTGAGGGTTTGCTCGCGCTCATCATTGCCACCGCCCAAACCGGCGCCACGATGGCGTCCAACCGCATCGATTCCGTCGATGAAAATAATGCAGGGTGCATTTTTCTTGGCCTGCTCGAACATGTCACGCACACGGCTGGCGCCGACACCCACGAACATTTCGACAAAGTCAGAGCCGGAAATGGTGAAGAAGGGCACATTGGCCTCGCCCGCCACAGCGCGCGCGGTCAGGGTTTTACCGGTGCCGGGAGGGCCGACGAGCAGCACACCGCGCGGAATACGCCCGCCCAGACGCTGGAATTTCTGCGGATCACGCAAAAATTCAACAATTTCCTGCAAATCTTCCTTGGCTTCGTCAATACCAGCCACATCCTCAAAGGTGACGCGGCCATGTGCCTCGGTGAGCAGCTTAGCCTTGGATTTGCCAAAACCCATGGCTTTATTGCCACCTCCCTGCATCTGGCGTGACATGAACACCCAGAACCCGATCAGTGCCAGAATGGGCAAGGCATTGCCCAGAAGATAAACCAGCCATGAGCTGCCCTCAGAAGGGGCTTTGGCGGTGATGGATACATTTTTGGCATAGAGCCTGTCCGCCAAACCATTGGTCTGAAGCGGTGCGACAGTGCTGAACGAGCGCCCATCCTGAAAATGGCCGGCAATGTCCTGCCCTGTGAGGGTCACATCACGGATGTGCCCCTGATCAACATCAGAAAGCAACTGGCTATAGGGAATCTCCTGCGCCGACTGACGCTGGCCACTGTTCTGAAACACTGTGAACAATGCCATCAGGAGAACGGCAATCACCACCCAAAGGGCAAAGTTCCGAATGGTCGGGTTCATGAAAAACCTGCAACATGGTTTAAGATTTCACGCTTCGCCAGAACGGCCGCACAAAACCAATTCTTTATTTAAGCATCAAGAGCCTGTTTGCCAAGAGACAGACGAAAATCTCTCGCAAGACATGCAGCTCAAAGCCCTGCCACTGTGGCATAACACTCTTTCAATTTCGTTTCACTCCACGCCGCCTGTGCCCCGCAGGCTCGATTCGCACGGTCGAAACGCCATTAAACGCAAAAATAAACTGACCGAGGCTGCGTCGAAACGACACTCCCGCAGCAAGCGCAAGGCTGAGTTCTGCCGCATAGCGCTCAATACGTTCCAGCCTTTGCCATTCCTGCGGCGCGAAAACCTCCAGCGCCCGCTGGATTGCCCGTTCCATCAGCAGAACGGGCCTGTCCGCCAGTGGCCGCATATTCAGTTCAAGATATTCCGACGTTTCTTTCAGCACCATATCCGGCCACAGTCCGTCGAGACAGGCGTCCACCACAGCGTCAGCCTTGGCCATGCGCGCGCCAAGCCGGTTGAGAGACGCAGCCGTCAGGCCTTCCGCAGCCAGCAGGGGCAGCAGGCGGCGCATCCGCGCGCGGGCATAGCGCGGGTTCACATTTGACGGATCCTCGACAAAACTCCAGTGATGGGCGCGGCATGTTGCAATCAGCCGTGTTTTGGCGACATGCAGCAGCGGGCGGTCATGCTGCACGGCCCCGCGCATAATGGTGGCCTGCATACCAGCCAAACCGGAGAGGCCCGACCCGCGCAGCAGGCGGAATAAAATCGTTTCGGCTTGATCATCCGCTGTATGGGCGGTGAGGACAATGGCATCAAGGGTCTGCGCCAGCTGCGTTAAAAGCTGGTAGCGCGCTGTGCGGGCGGCGTCCTGAATAGCGGTTTCCGGCTTCGGACCGGTCCAATGCAAAATATGGTGAGGCAAGTCAAAATCTGCCGCCATGCGGGCCACCTGCTCGGCCTCGCCTTGTGATTCAGCGCGCAGGCCATGGTCAACAGTGGCCACCCTTATATGACCAGCGTGGCGCACATGGTCACGCCACAAGGCCGCCATGCCCATCATGGCCACAGAATCAGGCCCGCCGGATACGGCCAGCAGCAGGGTTTTCTGGGCATAAGGCGCTAAGATCTGACAGATTTCGTCAAGTGACAGACTGTCCGCACCTGCACCCGTGCTGATCTGCCTGCGGGGTGTCAGCATTTATTTTTGGTGATGTCACGCTCCGCACCATGTTTGACCGTGACGGACGCATTCGGATATTTGCGGCTAATTTCCTGAAAGGTCGCACAGGCCTGTTCATGCGCATCCAGCGCAATCAGAGCCTCACCCAGCCGCAGCATGGCCTCCGGCGCGCGCGGCGCAGTGGCATAATCTGTCGAAATTTTCAAATATTGCTCTGCGGCATCCCGCGGGCGGCTGCGCTGGGCAAAGGTCTCGCCAAGGCCGAACATCGCGTCCGGCACCAGCTTGTCCTTCGGATGTTTGGCGATAAAGGCGCGGAATGCATTTTCGGCATCGGGATATTGTCCCTGTTTGAGAAAATTCACGCCCAGCTCATATTCATCACGCGGATTTGCCGCACCGGCATCGGCAATAATAGTGCCGCCGACCGTGGTCTGCACAGCGGGTTTGCCAAGATCAAGCGGCGCGCCATTGTCCTTGGGCAAAGCCAGACCCGGTGCCGGGCCAATGCCAAGCGCGCGCGGCGCACCCGGCGCATTGGGCTGGCTGGCGGGATCAAACGCATCACTGCGTTTTGCCGGCGTGGCGGGCGGCGTGGTTGTGGCCAGAGCGGCCGGGCGGCCCGCATCGGTTGCTGCAAGCGGCGGGGCCTGAGCCGCAGGCGCCTGCCCCTGCGCATCCTGCAACTTGCGCACGGCATCCTGCAACTGCCTGTTTTGAAACTGTAATTGTTCAATCTGGCCATTCATCATGCGCAAAGTGCTCTCCAGCCGGTCAATGCGCAATACAACGGTGGACTCATCCTGCTGGGCCGGGTCTGCCTCCAGCGGATCGGACGGCAATGTGGCGGGCGGACGCAGGCTTTGTGCGGCCAGCGGCCCGGTCAAAACGATAAGCGCGATGAAAGCTGCCCCGAATTTATAAAATGCCATGCACATGCCCCATTTATTCACAAGGCATTTACTGTAGCATGAGTGTGCCAAAATTGTGATGCGGGATTCTGCGTCTGACAATAAAAAACCGGCGCGGTGAAGCGCCGGTTAAGTTGGGGGGTCATATATAAGCGAAGATCAGCTGTTGCCGCCATTGAGCACGGTGACCGCGCGGCGATTTTGCGACCAGCAGGAAATATCGTTGCAGGTGGCCACTGGCCGCTCCTTGCCATAGCTGACTGTTTTGATGCGGGAGGCCGAAATCCCCTTTGAAATCAGATAGGCCTTGACCGACTCAGCACGGCGGGCCCCCAGTGCAAAGTTATATTCACGGGTGCCGCGCTCGTCGGCATGGCCCTCAACGGTAAAGGCATAATTGCCATATTGCGACAACCAGCGCGCCTGCTTGTCCAGCGTGGCCTGACCGGCCGAATCAATTTCGGTCTGGTCGGATTCAAAGAACACGCGGTCGCCCACATTGACGCTGAAGTCCTGAATGGAGCCGGGCACCGCAGCGCGGCCATTCAGGCCACTGGCGCCAATGCCATTGGCCATGGACTCATCATTGGGGTTTTTGGCACAGGCGGTCACGGCCAGAGCCACACACAACACGCCGATAAGGCGCAGATTGCGGCCTATAGGTGAAAAATTCATTCCGCTACTCCTCGATCAATTCCGTTGGGCCTCAGCCCCATATGAAACAGGGTTACTGCACTTAAGGTTAATATAAGGTTCCGGAAACCATATCCGGTCACCGTTTATTGGCCATGATTTTGACGCCATCCGAATATGCTTAACACATGGTTAAGGCCCGTATTATGGCAAGAGGCAAAAATGTTCACTCTGGCGTAAACGTCAGTTCAGCAGCGGGCTCCATGTTGGGTCGGAACCATAGGCCGGTGTCGGCACCGGAAATTCACCCCGACCGAACACATCCACCATGAACAGTTTTGCGCCCGCAGCACCGCCCGGATCGCGGAAAAACATCACATAAAGGCCATTGGGCGCCCATGTCGGCCCTTCGTTATGGTAGCCTTCGGTTAAAATGCGCTCGCCGGAGCCGTCGGGTTTCATGACACCGATGGCAAAAGAACCGGCCTTCTGGCGGGTAAAGGCAATATAATCACCCCGCGGCGACCAGACCGGCGTTGAATACCGCCCCTCGCCGAAAGATATGCGCTGCGCTTCGCCGCCTTCGGCATTCATCACATAAATCTGCTGGCTGCCGCCGCGATCCGATTCAAACACAATCTTCGAGCCGTCGGGCGAATAGGAGGGCGACGTGTCAATGGCCGGCGTATTGGTGAGCCGTGTGGTGGTGCGCGAGCGCAAATCCATCGTAAAGAGATTGGACGCCTCGCCCTGACTGAGACTCATCACAATTTTCTGGCCGTCGGGCGAAAAGCGCGGCGAGAAGGTCATGCCCGGGAAATTGCCCACCACCTCACGCTGGCCGGTTTCAATATTCAACAGAAACACCCGTGCCTCGCCCTCATTAAAGGCCATATAGGTCAGTTCCTGCGCCGTGGGCGAGAAGCGCGGCGTCACCACAAGATCAGAACCTTTGGTGAGATAGCGCAAACCCGCACCATCCTGATCCATGATGGCGAGACGCTTCACCCGTTTTTCCTTCGGGCCGGTTTCATCAACAAACACAATCCGTGTATCGAAAAAGCCCTTCTCACCAGTGATTCGGGTGAAAATCGCATCCGAGATTATATGGGCCACCCGCCGCCAGTTGTTGACATCGGCAAAATATTCCTGCCCGGCCACCTGAGAGCCGGAGCTGACATCCCAAAGCCGGAAGCTGGCTTTCAGACGCCCGTCCGCCTGACGGGCAATGCGCCCGGTCACCACATATTGCGCATTCACGGCGCGGAATGCGTCCATGTTCGGGGGCGAATCCGGATTCACAGCACCGGTAGCACCCGCCTGCACGGGGGCAAGAAACACCGAGCGCTGGAAATTATTGGTGATGACCTGCGTGAGATTTGCACCCTGATCGCCCTCACCCATAAAATTCGTGACCGCAATGGTCACAGGGCGGAAACTGGAACCGCCCTTCACAATCACCTGATTGTCCGCAGCCGGTGCCATGCTGGTCATACCAGCAAAAACCACCAGCACCAGAGCTGTTAAACGTAAGAGAAATGGCATAGCGCAGACTCCGGAAACAAACGATTTTGAATCAACATATATATGAAAATAATGTGATCTTTCATTACTGATCGTCCGGATCAAACGAAATCACACTATTTTTCCACTCATTGTAAAACGCCTGAAAATGCGGCGGTATTTTCATCGGGTTGCATTCAGGGTTTTTAACCGCGTCTAGCGCGCTTTTGGCCAGCGCATTGAAGGCCAGATCCGCTGGTGGATTGGTCAGCTGTGGCGGGGAGGTCAGCGACCCGTCCGGACCGAAGGAGACACGAATCATCGGCACATATTTTGCCCATGTCGGCAGCGTGATGGGCAAGTTCCAGCAGACATGATATTTGTCTTTCAGATA
>DAIMHB010000151.1:0-5529 GCA_036723545.1 Beijerinckiaceae bacterium | reverse complement strand
ACGCTCCAGCGCGGTGCGCTCGCCCGTCTCCCACGCGCCCTTGATGAACTGCACAATGCCGACCTTCCAGCCATGGCCCAAGGCCCGCAAAATCAACCCGAAGGCGGCGGTGGATTTGCCCTTGCCGGAGCCTGTATGGACAATCAACAGACCCTTTTCCTCTATAGTTTTGGCGGCCACCTCAGCGTCCTGCACGGCTTTGCGCTTGGCCATTTTGTCCTTATGGCGCTGTTCGAGCTGGTTTTCATCATGTGATGTCATCATGGCCTCTCAATTCTATGGGCAATAAATGCACCTTTAACAGGCACACCGCAAGCACATGTGATTGACAGCGACACAGGCCGCGCCTAACGTCGACACGTTATGGTCCTTCAATCTGAAGGTGAAAAGGGAATGTGGCGGCTTTTGCCGAGATGCCACAGCTGCCCCCGCAACTGTATGTGAGGAGCCGCGCGTCAACACCACTGGACATCTGTCCGGGAAGGGGCGCAAGGCCTTGATCCACAAGCCAGGAGACCTGCCATAGCACGCAAAATGGTTCGGGCGGGGTGCCCTGAGCCGTGCTGGTTCGGGCGCGCCCGTCCGGCAGCCTTCTGGCATTGCACCCCGGCTTAAAATTGGGGTGATACGGGTGCATAGTCCAACACAGATTTATGTCTGCACAACATGCCGCACAGCCGATGAACCGCTGGAGCCAAAATCCGCCCGCGCCGGCGCGCGTCTGTTTGCGCAGCTTATCTCAGAAAACAAAGAGCAATTCGAGATTGTTCCGGTGGAATGCCTGAGCGTCTGCAAGCGGCCCTGCACGGTGAGCTTCGCGGCAAAGGGCAAATGGACCTATATTTATGGCGACCTGCCCGCCGACACCTCCGCTCACACCATCCTCACCGGTGCCGCGCTATATACGCAGGCCGATGACGGACTTATTCCATGGAAGCAACGCCCCGAAGCCTTGAAAAAAGGCGTTGTGGCGCGGGTTCCGGCGCTTACCCCTCACCCTAACCGTCTCCCAGAGGGAGAGGGAATAGCGTGAATCACCTCTCTCCCATTGGGAAAGGGAATAGCGCGAACCGTCCCCTCTCCCCTTGGGAGAGGGTTAGGGTGAGGGAAACTTTTAAAGGACAAACACATGCTTGCCAAAATACCTGTCACCATCATCACCGGCTTTTTAGGGGCTGGCAAAACCACGCTGATCCGCCATGTGCTGGAACATGCGCAGGGCCGCCGTCTTGCGCTGGTCATCAATGAATTTGGCGATGTTGGTGTCGATGGCGATATTCTTCGCTCTTGCGGCATTGAGTCCTGCCCCGAGGACAACATCATCGAGCTGGCCAATGGCTGCATCTGCTGCACGGTGGCGGATGATTTTATCCCCGCGATTGAGGCTTTGCTGGCGCGCGAGCCGCGCCCCGAGCACATCATCATCGAAACCTCCGGCCTTGCCCTGCCCAAGCCGCTGGTCAAAGCCTTTGACTGGCCCAGCATCCGCGCCCGCCTGACTGTCGATGGCGTTATTGCCGTGGTGGACGGCGTGGCTGTGGCCGAAGGGCGCTTTGCCGATGATCCGGCAAAACTGGCGCTGCAACGCGCCGAGGACGCTTCGCTTGACCATGACAATCCGCTGGAGGAGGTCTATGAGGATCAGCTTCTGTGTGCCGACCTTGTAATCATCAACAAGGCCGACCTGATGGATGCGGATACTCTGGCCCGCATTTCGGCAGAAATTCTGGCGCAAGTGCCGCGTGCGGTGAAAATTATTGCCACGCATGAAGGCAAGATCGACCCAAATGTGCTGCTGGGCCTCTCCGCCGCCGCCGAGGACGACCTTGCCAATCGTCCGTCGCACCATGACGCGGAAGAAGGCCATGACCATGATGATTTCGACACATTCATTGTCGAGCTTGGCCCGATTGCCGAACCTGCCGCGCTGATCGAAAAACTGAGCCAAGTTGCCGCCCAGCATGATGTGCTGCGGATGAAGGGCTTTATGAATATTGCGGGCAAGCCGATGCGCCTGCTGGTGCAGGGGGTGGGCACGCGGTTCCGGCAGAATTTTGACCGCGCCTGGGGTGCGGATGAGGCGCGTGCCAGCCGCCTTGTGGTGATTGGCGAGAAGGGGCTTGACCAAGCCGCCATCCGCGCGGCGCTGGTATAGCCCATGCATCTGCTGCGCACAGATGTCCGCTCGATGGATGACACGGCGCAAGCCGTGGATCTGGAGCAGACGCCTGCGCCCCTCGTCTTTTTGTCTTTTACCGATGCCGACCTTGGCAGTTTAGCCAGCGCATGGGAGGCAGACCCGCATCTGCCTGCCCTGCGTCTGGCCAGCCTTGCCCAGCTCAAGCACCCCTATTCGGTTGATCTTTATGTTGAAAAGGTCATTGAACATGCGCAGTTTGTGCTGGTGCGCCTGCTGGGGGGCATGGATTATTGGCGCTATGGTGTTGAGGAACTGGGCGCCATTGCCCGCAATAAGGGCATAAAACTCGCCTTTGTGCCGGGGGATTATCAGGAGGACGCGCGCCTTGATGCCGCCTCCACCCTGCCCCAAGACCAGCTTCGCACCCTCTGGGCCTATTTTCAGGAGGGCGGGCCAGAGAATATGGCGGCCTGCCTGAATTTCATGGCCGGCTGCGCGCTGGCCGAGCCGGAAAAGATTGCAGCCTTCGACCTCTATGCGCCTGCGTGTTTTCATCATGCGCAAAACGCCCTCTCCCTCAGGGAGAGGGATGGGGTGAGGGCATTTCATGATTCGACGCCCCTCATCCTGTCCTTTTCCCCGTTGGAACGGGGAGAAGGGACGCGCACAAAGAATGTCCATATAAAAACATCATGCCCCAAAGCGCTCATCGTCTTTTATCGCTCGCTCTATCTGGCCGATGACCTCGCGCCCATTAACGCACTGGCCAAAGCCCTGCACACGCGCGGCTTTGTCGTGAGCGCCGTGCTGGTCACCAGCCTGAAAGACCCCGCCGCCACCGCGCCGCTGGCCGCGCATATAGACACATTCAAGCCGGATGTGATTTTCAACACCACCGCTTTTTCCGGCAAGCTGGCGGATGGCTCGACTGTGCTGGACAGCGCCGATGCGCCGGTGTTGCAGGTGATATTGTCCGGCTCGGCGCAGGAGGTCTGGCAGGAGAATGCGCGCGGGCTGACGGCGGCGGATCAAGCGATGAATGTGGTTTTGCCGGAGGTGGACGGGCGCATTGTCACCCGCGCCATCTCTTTCAAGGCGCCCGCGCCGCGCCATGAAGCGTTGGAATTCAACCGCCTCACCCACCAGCCGGAGGCCTCGCGTATTGGCTTTGTAGCAGAGCTTGGCGCGGCATGGGCACGGCTGCGTTATATCACACCGCAGGACAAGCGCCTTGCCTGTGTCTTGTCGGATTATCCCGCCAAGGGCGGGCGCACCGGCTATGCCGTGGGGCTGGACACGCCCAAATCGGTGGAGAGGATCGCGCAGCATTTAAACGCCGCTGGCTATGAATGCGGTGACGTTCATGCGGCCGCGCTCATCAAGGCTTTAAGCGAAGGCGCGCCAAAGCCAAGCCTGAGCCTGAGCGATTACAGCGCCGCTTTCGCGCATCTGCCCGCCGCCTTCCGCGACTCTGTGCTGGCTGCATGGGGCGCGCCCACCACGGATTTTGCCTTTTCTTATGTGCAAAGCGGCAAGCTGACCATTGCCATCCAGCCGGATCGGGGCCGCAAAACGGACCATAAAACCGACTATCACGACACCAATCTGCCACCCTGCCACGCCTATATTGCCTTTTACATCTGGCTGCGCGAGCATATGGACGCGATGATTCATTGCGGCACGCATGGCACGCTGGAATGGCTGCCGGGCAAAAGCATTGCTTTATCCGAGGTTTGCGCACCGGAAGTGGTGCTGGGCCCCGTGCCGGTGATCTATCCGTTCATTGTCAATAATCCGGGCGAGGCAGCGCAGGCCAAACGGCGCTTGAGCGCTGTCACGCTGGGCCATATGACCCCGCCCTTGATCATGGCCGGCGCGCATGGCGCATTGGCCGAAATCGAAGGCCTGTTTGACGAATATGCACAGGCCGAAACGCTCGACCCCAAGCGCGCCAAGCGCCTCGCCGCGCTTATTGTTCAGCGCGCCGAGGAGACAGGCCTATTTACCGAGAGCGGCATTGCCAAAAGCGCCACCACGCAGGATGTGCTGGCCGATCTTGATGCCTGGCTCTGCGACATTAAAGAGCTGCGCATTGGTGATGGCCTGCATATTTATGGCGGCTCTGAAGGCGAAATGGACGGGCTTTTGCGCGCCTTAGAGGGGCGCTTTGTGCCCCCCGGACCGGCAGGTGCGCCCGCCAGCCGTCCGGATGTGCTGCCGACGGGCCGCAATCTCTTCACCATTGACCCGCGTGCCATTCCCACCCGCACGGCTTGGGAAATCGGGCAGGCCATGGCAGAGCAAGTGCTCGCCATTTACGCGCAGGACCATGGCGACTGGCCGAAACGCATTCTGCTCGATTTATGGGGCAGCGCCTCGATGCGCACCGGCGGCGATGATCTGGCACAGGCCTTCGCGCTGATCGGTGTGCGGCCCACATGGGACCATGGCTCCACCCGCGTCAATGGCTTCGAGATTGTGCCCCTCGCCAAGCTGGGGCGCCCGCGCGTGGATGTGACCTTGCGCATTTCCGGCCTGTTCCGTGATGTGTTTCCCGCGCAAATCGCGCTATTTGACGATGCCGTGCGCGCTGTTGCCCGCCTTGACGAACCGGAGGAGGACAATCCGCTGATCGCCACGCATGGCCCGCGCATTTTTGGCTCGAAACCCGGCACTTATGGCCTTGGCCTGAGCCTTCAGCTCTCAAAGGGTGACTGGCACAGCCGCGATGAACTTGGCGCGGCCTATCTTGCAGGTTCGTCTCATGCCTATGGCAAGGAGGAGGACAAAAGCGATGCCTTCGCGCAGCGCGTGGCCAGCGCCGACGCCTTTGTGCATGTGCAGGATATGGCTGGGCAAGATATTCTCGATTCAGATGCCTTTGCCGCGCATGAGGGTGGTTTTGCCGCCGCCGCGGCCTCGCTGGGCAAAGCGCCAAGGGTTTACCATGCCGATTCAACCGGCAAGGCACCGAAAGTGCGCACATTGGCGCAGGAGGTGGCGCGGGTTTTGCGCGGGCGGGCCACCAATCCGCGCTGGATCAAAGGCCAGATGCGGCATGGTCATCGCGGCGCCGCCGAAATTGCCGAAAGCCTGGACAATCTCTTTGCCTATGCCGCCCTGACCGACGCCGTGCAACATGCACATTTTGACCTGATGTTTGACGCGACATTGGGCACCGACGAGGTGCGCGCTTTTCTGCATGAGGCCAATCCGCAGGCTGAAAAAGCCATGGCCGCCAAATTTGACGAGGCTTTGACGCGCGGGCTGTGGGTGAGCCGCCGCAATTCCACCCGCGCCCGCCTTGATGATATTTTAGGGGGCGCGCATGGGTGAGGTCAAAGGCTGGTGCCCCGGTGCTTTGCGCCCGATGATGAGCGGAGACGGGC